>NZ_SDIG01000037.1:0-46033 GCF_004122755.1 Streptomyces sp. TM32 | reverse complement strand
GGACACCGAGAGTGCGCGGTGCGAGTCCGCCAGCACGCGGCGGGGCGGGGGCGTCGGCCCCCGCCCCGCCGCGTGCTGGCGGACTCGCACCGCGCACTCTCGGTGTCCGGCTCCTGGGCTTCTGCGCCGACTCCCGGTGTTCACTTGGGCGTTGACTCCGGGCATCTTGTGTGACGTGTGCCGGTGGTGTGAGGGGCGGGGCGGTCGTGGCGCGAGGGGAAGGCGCGTGCACGAGGCGCCCCTTCATCACTCTATGGAGTCATGGATCTTTCCACATCGCCTTGGTTGTCCACAGATTTGCGAATTCCCCTGGCTTTTTTGGGTGTTCACCCTCACTCTGGGTAGTGAAAAGAGTGCAGGGTGCATGCGATTGATGAGGAGAGGAGGGAGCGGATGGACGCAGTGCGGATCATCGCGGCGAGTCGGCGCGGTGTGGCGGAGGCGCACACGATTCAGGGAGTGATCGTCGAGGCATGGCAGGCGCAAGCCCTGGCAGAGGCGATAGGCAGCCATCTGGCGATATTCGGTCCGTACGAAGTGCGGTCCAGGGCCCGGGGGTTAGGCGATGCGGGCGGGCGGTTCAGCGGGGGACTGCTGTGCCCGACATCGTCCACCGGTGCGCTGCGGGCGGGTCAGTTGACCGAAGTCCGCGACGTCAAGGAGGCGTTGACGTGCCTGTGCCGATTGCTGCGGGAGGTGTGTGAAGCGCTGGTGGCCGTGGTGCTGCTGGCGGACGAGGACGGAATGTACTGGACCTGCGTCGAGGCGATGGACACCGTCGACGAATCAAGAGACCGCGTCGCCGGAATACTGGAGAAGCTGGAGGTACGCGACCGCAACCCTGCCTGAGGTGGGACGCCCCACCGCGACCGCGTCCACGCGGAACGAACACCCCGAGCGGTACGCCACCGCCCCGGGGCCGGGAGCGCTCACGCCCGACACGCCCGCGGCCCGCCCACCGTCGTCACTGCTTCTCCGCCGGCCCCTGCCCGTCTCCTCGCCCCTACTCGTCGTTTCCTCGCCCTACCCGTCGCCCTTTCGTGCCCTCGCAGGGGGCGTATGTGCTTCGGGGGTATCCGGTGTGCCGTGTTCCTGGTGCCTCCCTGTCCCCACCAGTACGGATCCCCGTTGGCCAGCTGGGTCGGTCGGCTACGCCGGAGGCGTCTGGGCCGAGGACGGCACCGCCCGGGCTGCGGACAAAGCGGGAGACGTCGGTCCCGCTGTCGATTAGCCTCGCGAGGTTGTTCGTCGTGCCTTCAGGAGGAGACTGTCATGGCTCAGTCGTTTCCATCCGTCGAACCGTACGCGCACGGCCTCCTCGACGTCGGCGACGGAAACCAGATCTACTGGGAGAGCAGCGGAAACCCCAAGGGGAAGGCGGCCCTGTGCGTGCACGGCGGCCCGGGCGGTGGGGGACGCCGCGGCAGCCGCACCATGTTCGACCCCGAGGTCTACCGGACCGTCCTGTTCGATCAGCGTGGCTGCGGTGAGAGCCGGCCCCATGCCTCCGACCCGGCCGTCAGCCTCCAGCACAACACCACCGACCACCTCATCGCCGATATGGAGCGGCTACGCGCGCACTTGGGCATCGAGCGCTGGCTCCTCTACGGCGGCTCCTGGGGCTCGACGTTGATCCTCGCCTACGCTGAGCGGTATCCCGAGCGGGTCTCCGAGATCGTCATCGTCGGCGTCACCATGACCCGGCCGGAAGAGACCGACTGGCTCTACCGCGGTGTCGGACGCCTGCTGCCCGGCCCCTGGGAGGCGTTCCGTGCGGCACTGCCGGAGCCGGACCGCGGCGGCAGTCTCGTGGCCGCCTACAACCGGCTGGTGAACAGCCCGGATGAGGCCGTCCGGGTCAAGGCGGCGCGGGACTGGTGCGCTTGGGAGGATGCCGTCATCGCCCACGAGGTACTCGGCCGTCCCGGCCACTACAGCGACAAGCCTGACGACGCCCTGATGGCCTTCGTCCGGATCTGCACGCACTACTTCGCCCACGACGCCTGGCTCGCGGACGGACAACTGATCCGTAACGCGCACCAGCTGGCGGGTATCCCGGCGGTGCTGATCCACGGCCGACTCGACCTGGGCAGCCCGCTGAAGACCGCGTGGGAGCTGTCCCGAGCATGGCAAGAGGCAGAGCTGAAGGTGATCGACGACTCGGGGCACACGGGCAGTCCCCTGATGCGGGACGCGATCCTGGAGGCGATCGCGCGGTTTGGAAGGAGCGGGCGGTGACCGGCTCCGCGCCACGGTGCGGGGTTCCTCACCTCAGAACAGAGCCAGGGAACGGGCAGGGTGCGCCATCGGAACACCGCCCCACAGCGTTCCCGGCTCCGCCACTCGCCGAGCCCTGGAGGCCGGCCCTGCCGCCGTCCCGCGGGCCGACCCAACCGGTCCGACATCCCCCGACTCCCTCCGCAAAGTCGTCGGAGCGGCCAAGATGGGTGGATGGGATTCCAAGTCGACTCCGAGGCCGGGCGGCTGCGCCGGGTCATCCTGCATCGCCCCGATCTGGAGCTGAAGCGGCTCACGCCCTCCAACAAGGACGCCTTGCTCTTCGACGACGTGTTGTGGGTGCGCCGGGCGCGGGCCGAGCACGACGGCTTCGCCGACGTGCTCCGGGACCGTGGGGTGGAGGTCCACCTCTTCGGGGATCTGCTGGCCGAGAGCATGCAGATTCCCGAGGCGCGGAGGCTGGTCCTCGACCGGGTCTTCGACGAGAAGGAATACGGGCCGCTGGCCACCGACCACCTGCGGGCGGCCTTCGACGAGCTTCCGGTCCCGGAGCTGGTCGAGGCGCTGGTCGGCGGCATGACCAAGCGCGAGTTCCTGGAGCGCCATCCCGAGCCCACCTCGGTGCGCTTCCATGTGATGGATCTGGACGACTTCCTGCTGGGGCCGCTGCCCAACCACCTCTTCACCCGCGACACCTCCGCCTGGATCTATGACGGGGTGTCGATCAACTCCATGCGCTGGCCTGCCAGGCAGCGCGAGACCATGCATTACGAGGCGATCTACCGGCACCACCCGCTCTTCCGCGGCGAGGACTTCCATGTCTGGTCGGAGGGCCAGGCGGACTTTCCCTCGACGATCGAGGGCGGGGACGTCCTGGTGCTGGGCAGCGGCGCCGTGCTCATCGGGATGAGCGAACGCACCACGCCGCAGGCCGTGGAGCTGCTTGCGCGGGGGCTGTTCGCAGCGGGTTCCGCCCGCACGATCGTGGCGCTGGACATGCCCAAGCGCCGGGCGTTCATGCATCTGGACACCGTCATGACCATGATCGACGGGGATACGTTCACCCAGTACGAGGGGCTGGGCATGCTCCGCTCGTACACCATCGAGCCGGGGTCGGGCGACCAGGACCTCAAGGTCACCGACCATCCGCCGGAGCACATGCACCGCGCCATAGCGGCGTCGCTGGGTCTCTCCGACATCCGGGTGCTGACCGCGACCCAGGATGTGCACTCGGCCGAGCGTGAGCAGTGGGACGACGGCTGCAATGTGCTGGCGGTGGAGCCGGGTGTGGTGGTGGCGTACGAGCGGAACGTCACCACCAACACCTTCCTCCGCAAGCGCGGTATCGAGGTGATCACGATCCCGGGGAGCGAGCTGGGCCGCGGGCGCGGCGGGCCGCGCTGTATGAGCTGTCCGGTGGCGAGGGACGCGGTGCCGGGGGCAGCCTGAGGATGCCCCGCACCCTTTGGGGCGGGCCGGATCCCGCACCGAGCCAGCGGCTCCGTGCTTCCGGCCGGGGGCGCCGTGCTCTCCGTGCTCCCGCCGGGGGCTCCGTATAGAGATACGTATGTTCGTATACACTTCCACTATTCGAGTCCGTCCCGACCGCCGCGAATCAGGAGCCCACCCATGGCGATAGACCTCAGGGGCCGTCATTTCCTCAAGGAGCTGGACTTCAGCGCCGAGGAATTCCGCCGACTGACCGAGCTGGCGGCCGAGCTGAAAGCGGCCAAGCGCGCCGGCACCGAGGTCCCCCGCCTCCGGGGCAGGAACATCGCCCTGATCTTCGAGAAGACCTCGACCCGGACCCGTTGTTCCTTCGAGGTCGCGGCGGCGGACCAGGGCGCCTCGACCACCTACCTCGACCCGTCCGGATCGCAGATCGGGCACAAGGAGTCGGTGAAGGACACGGCCCGGGTGCTCGGCCGGATGTTTGACGGCATCGAGTTCCGCGGCAGCCGGCAGTCCGACGTCGAGGAGCTGGCGGCCCACGCCGGCGTGCCCGTCTTCAACGGGCTGACCGACGAATGGCATCCCACGCAGATGCTCGCCGACGTGCTGACCATGATCGAGCACGGACCGGGCCGCCCCCTGGAGGAGACCGCCTTCGCCTATCTCGGCGACGCCCGGAACAACATGGGCAACTCCTACCTCGTCACCGGTGCCCTGCTCGGCATGGACGTCCGGATCGTGGCGCCGAAGCAGCTGTGGCCCGAGGAGTCGGTCGTCGCAAAGGCGCGCGCGCTCGCCGCGACCAGCGGCGCCCGCCTCACGCTCACCGACGACGTCACCGAGGGCGTGCGCGGTGCGGACTTCGTGACGACCGATGTCTGGGTCTCCATGGGCGAGCCCAAGGAGGTGTGGGACGAGCGGATCGCGCTGCTCGCGCCGTACGCGGTCACGATGGACGTGCTGCGCGCCACCGGCAAGCCGGACGTGAAGTTCCTGCACTGTCTGCCCGCGTACCACGACCTGGGCACGGCGCTCGGCCGGGAGATCCACGCCCGGCACGGACTGTCGTCGCTGGAGGTCACCGACGAGGTCTTCGAGTCCGCGCACTCCGTGGTCTTCGACGAGGCGGAGAACCGGATGCACACGATCAAGGCGGTGCTGGTGGCGACGCTCGCCGGCTAGGACGGCAGGGCGGGCAGCGGCCCCACGGCACCTCGGGCGCTGCCCGGTGCGCGGTCCTGTACGGCCAGACCCGCATCCTGATGTCGATGTCGCGGGACGGGCTGGTCCCGCGGATCTTCGAGCGGGTCTCGCCCCGGACGTCCACCCCCGTCGCCAACACTTGGATCGTCACGGCGGTCTTCGCCGTGCCGGCCGCGGTCGTGCCGCTGGACGCAGTGATGAATCTGTCGACCATCGGGACGCTGGCGGTCATGGTGGCCGTCAACCTGAGTGTGCTGGTGCTGCGCCGCACCCGCCCCGATCTGCCGCGCAGCTTCCGCGTGCCGCTCTTCCCCGCCGGCCCGCTGTTGGGCGTCGCCTTCTGTCTGTATCTGAGCTACGGAACCGGTCCGGCGACCTGGCTCCAGTTCGCCGGCTTCCTGGTGGCCGGGGCGCTGGTCTACGCATGCTACGGGCGTCGCCGCTCGCGTCTCGGGCAGGCGCCGGCAGCGCAGGAAACGGTGGAGCAGGAAACGGCGGCCCAGGAGTCGGTGGCCCAGGAACCGGTGGCGTAGGAACCGGTGGCTCGGGAACCCGCGGACGGGACCGGCGTCGGCCTCTCCGGCACCGGCCTCACCGGCGCCGGCGTGGTACCTCGGGAAGGGTGAACCAGACGGCCTTGCCGCGCGGCGTCGGGCGGCAGCCCGCGTCGGCGCTCAGCGAACGGAGCAGCAGCAGGCCACGGTGGTGATCGTCGTGGCCGTGCGGGTCCTGGCCGGTGGCTTCGGCGGCTTCGGCAGCGTCGGTGGCGTGGATGATCGGGGTGCCGGGGGGCCGGGAGGCCGTGGGCCGGGTGCTCGTGCTCGCCACGGTGCCGCCCGTCTCCGTGCTCTCGTCGGCGTCATCCGCCAGCCCGGCGCCCTCCGTACGCTGCGCCGGAAGCCGGTCATCGGCCGCCCCGGGACCGTCCGTCCGGCGCCCGACGGCCGTACGCGTGCCCTCGGCCGTAGACGTCCCGTCAGCCGTACGTGCCCCATCGGCCGTACGTGCCCCGTCCGCCGCAGGGCCCCTGTCTGCCGTATCCGCCGCAGCGGCCTTGCCCACCGGGGGTGCCCCCTCTCCCGAAGGTGCCCCCTCCGGGATCGCGCTCCCCGCCGCCGCCCACGCCGGCCCGGCGGCATCCGGTGCGGCCACCAGTACCGCGTCGCCCAGCTCCGACAGCGGGAACGGATCGTCGAGCAGCACGTCGATGAGGAGTGGATCGTCGTCGTGCACCTCGATCAGGCAGCCCGTCGGATGCAACTTCACCACCAGCTCGATGGGCTCCGTACCGCGGGCGTGCTTGAGGGCGTTGGTCACCAGCTCGGCGGTCAGCAGCTGCGCCGTGGTCCGGTCGGCCGCCACCCCCAGGTCCTGGAGGGCGGTCCGGACCATCGCGCGGGCGATGGGGACGGCCGTCGCGCCGCGTGGCAGCGCGATGTGCCAGGTCGCGGGGGGTGGGGGTGCCAGCATGTGCCGTCGATCCGTTCGCGTGGGCCAGGCCGTCCGAGGCCGGTTCGGTCGGATCCAGCGTAGGAAGCGCGGGGCGCCGGGATCAGGGGCGTGTGGCCGGGGCGCACATGACCTAGGTCATGGGGGGAGCCGGGACCTTCGGCACCCTCGCCCGCACGGCCCTTCCCTCTCACCCCCGCCGCACGGTCCCGAGGGCGGCGCCCCGCCACCGGCGGCGCGGCGTATCGCGTTCTCATGACGACAGTCATGGATGAGTGATAACTTCGAGGAGCATCCGGAACAGCATCCACCGGCCGACCGGCCAAAGGGGGCAGGCAGCCCGATGAGCCCGTTCGCAGGATCCGCCCGCAGCACAGAGCCCTGGCAGCACATCCGCGTGACCAGGAAGGACGGGATCGCCACCGTCACTCTCGCGCGCCCGGACAAGCTCAACGCCCTCACCTTCGAGGCCTACGCCGACCTCCGCGATCTGCTCGCGGAACTCTCCCGGGAGCGCTCGGTGCGCGCCCTCGTGCTCGCCGGGGAGGGGCGCGGTTTCTGCTCCGGCGGCGATGTCGAGGAGATCATCGGCGCCACCCTCGGCATGGACACCGCGCAGCTGCTGGACTTCAACCGGATGACCGGGCAGGTCGTCAGGGCGCTGCGGGAGTGTCCGTTCCCGGTGGTCGCGGCCGTGCACGGGGTTGCGGCCGGGGCCGGTGCGGTGCTGGCGCTGGCCGCGGACTTCCGCGTCGCCGACCCCTCCGCCCGCTTCGCCTTCCTCTTCACCCGGGTCGGCCTGTCCGGGGGCGACATGGGCGCGGCCTATCTCCTGCCGCGCGTGATCGGCCTCGGCCATGCCACCCGGCTGCTGATGCTCGGCGACACCGTCCGTGCCCCGGAGGCCGAACGCCTCGGGCTGCTCAGTGAGCTGGCCGAGGAGGGGCGGGCCGACGAGGCCGCCGCGGCGCTCGCCAAGCGGCTCGCCGAGGGGCCCGCGCTGGCCCACGCCCAGACCAAGGCGCTGCTCACCGCGGAGCTCGACATGCCGCTGGCCGCCGCCGTCGAGATGGACGCCGCCACCCAGGCGCTGTTGATGAACAGCGACGACTACGCGGAATTCCACGCCGCCTTCACGGAGAAGCGGGCCCCCAAATGGCAGGGGAAGTAGCCATGCGGGTCGCCGTCATCGGCGGGGGGCCGGGCGGGCTCTACGCCGCGGCCCTGCTCAAGCGCCTCGACCCCACCCGCGAGATCACCGTATGGGAGCGCAACGCCCCCGACGACACCTTCGGATTCGGCGTGGTGCTCTCCGATGAGACCCTCGGCGGCATCGAGCACGCCGACCCGGAGGTCTACCGCGCGCTCCAGGCGGAGTTCGTCCGCTGGGACGACATCGACATCGTGCACCGCGGCCGCACCCTGACCTCCGGCGGGCACGGCTTCGCGGCGCTCGGCCGGCGCCGGCTGCTGGCCGTACTCCACCAGCGCTGCCGCGACCTCGGCATCGAGCTGCGCTTCCGTACGGAGGCCCCGCCGGCCGCCGAACTGGCCCGCGACCACGACCTGGTGATCGCCGCCGACGGGGTGCACAGCGCGACCCGCACCGCGCACGCCGAGGTCTTCGGCCCGCAGCTGACCACCCACCGCTGCCGCTACATCTGGCTCGCCGCCGACTTCGCCTTCGACGCCTTCCGCTTCGAGATCGCCCCGACCGAGCACGGCGTCGCGCAGCTCCACGCCTATCCCTACGCCCGCCCGTCGACCGACGACCCCGCGACGAACCCCTCCGGCGAGCACCCCGAGGGCGCCAGCACCGTCATCGTCGAGATGCGCGAGGAGGTCTGGCGGGCGGCCGGGCTCGACCGCTGCGACGAGCGCGAGTCGGCGCAGTGGTGCGCCAAAATCTTCGCGGACGCGCTGGGCGGCCGGTCACTGCGTGCCAACAACTCCAGCTGGATCGCCTTTCGCACCGTCGTCAACGCGCGCTGGTCCCACGGCAATACGGTGCTGCTCGGCGACGCCGCGCACACCGCGCACTTCTCCATCGGCTCCGGCACCAAGCTCGCCGTCGAGGACGCCCTGGCGCTCGCCGCCTGCCTCCAGGAGCAGCCCGACACCGCCTCCGCGCTGGCCGCCTACGAGGAGGAGCGCCGCCCCGTCGTCGCGTCCACCCAGCGTGCCGCGCGCGCCAGCCTCGCCTGGTTCGAGGAGCTGGCCACCTACCTCGACCAGCCGCCCCACCAGTTCGCCTTCAACCTCCTCACCCGCAGCCGCCGGGTCACCCACGACAACCTGCGGCTGCGTGACCCCGGATTCGTCACGGCCGTCGAGCGCGAGGCGGGCATCGAGTCCGCCACGCCGCCCATGTTCACCCCGTTCCGGCTGGGCGGGCTGACCCTGCGCAACCGGGTCGTGGTCTCCCCGATGGACATGTACTCCGCGGTGGACGGCGCGGGCACCCCCGGCGACTTCCACCTCGTCCACCTCGGCGCCCGCGCGCTGGGCGGCGCCGGGCTGGTGATGACGGAGATGGTCTGCGTCAGCCCCGAGGGGAGGATCACCCCCGGCTGTACGGGGCTGTACGCACCCGGCCATGAGACCGCCTGGCGCCGGGTCACCGACTTCGTCCACGCCTCCGCGCCCGGCACCGCCATCGGCGTCCAGCTCGGGCACTCCGGCCGCAAGGGCTCGACCCGGCTGATGTGGGACGGCATCGACCAGCCGCTCCCGGAGGGCAACTGGCCTCTCGTGGCGGCCTCCCCGTTGCCCTACCGACCCGGCGTCAACCAGCTCCCGCACGCCCTGACCGGGCCCGAACTCGCCACCGTACGCGAGCAGTTCGTCCGCTCCGCCGAGTCCGCCGCCCGCGCCGGCTTCGATCTGCTCGAACTCCACTGCGCCCACGGCTATCTGCTCTCCGGCTTCCTCTCCCCGCTCACCAACCGGCGCACCGACGCCTACGGCGGCGACGTCCACGCCCGGCTGCGCTTCCCGCTGGAGGTCTTCGACGCGGTCCGCGCCGTCTGGCCGGCCGGGCGCCCGATGACCGTCCGGATCTCCGCGACCGACTGGGCGGACGGCGGCACCACGGCCCGGGACGCGGTGACCATCGCCGAGGCCTTCGCACGGCACGGCGCGGACGCCATCGATGTGTCCACCGGACAGGTGGTCCCCGACGAGCGCCCCGACTTCGGCCGCTCCTATCAGACCCCGTTCGCCGACCGCATCCGCAACACCCTCGGTGTGCCGGTCATCGCGGTCGGCGCGATCTCCTCCTGGGACGACGTGAACTCCCTGGTGCTGGCCGGCCGCGCGGACCTGTGCGCGCTGGGCAGACCGCATCTGTACGACCCGCACTGGACGCTGCACGCCGCCGCGGAGCAGGGGTACGCCGGGCCGGGAGCCCCCTGGCCGCTGCCGTACCAGGCGGGCAACCGCCCCCCGCCCACCGGACGCACCGACGCACCGAAGCCCCGCCTCACACTGCGCTGACGGGGGAGGCACGGGCAGTGTGAGGCGGGGCCGTACGGGGGGCCCGGCAGGCGCCGGGCGGGCGGAACGAAGGCGTGTGGCGGCCGGCGGGCCGGCGAAGCGGCCGGTCAGGACATCGGCACGCTGGTGATCTGGGCGGAGACGACGGGCTTGTCGTGCTGTTCGACGGTGACCGTGAGCTGGCGGCTGCCGTCATCGGCCCGGTCGGTGGTCCGCGCCTGTACCCAGGACGGTGCGTCGAGTTCGGCGTAGCGCGCGAACGAGCACTCCATGGAGACCGGAAGGGTGAAGCCGGGGGCGGACGCCTGTGCGGCCTGCCGGGCGGCCTCGATCATCAGCATGCCGGGCGCGTGGTCGACGGGGTGGTCGAAGAGCACCGGGTGCGAGGTGTCCACCCGCAGTTGCCAGCGGTCGGGGCGGTCGGTGGGGGCGAGCGCCACGTCGCGGTCGTGGTCCCGGGCGACCAGCTGCGGAGGAACGGCCTCGGGAACCGGCAGCTTCCGGGAGTTGGCGAGGTCGAGATCGCAGTACTCGCCGCGGAGCCGGCGGTAGACCGCCGGGCTGTGACAGGAGTAGTCGAGCGCCGCCGTGGCCAGTTCGGCGCCGTCGCACACGATCCGGAACTCCTGGCGGGCGCTGGCCAGCCGCTTGCCGCGGTGGACCATGTCGTGGTCGGTGATGTGCAGTTCGATCTCGGCGGGCCGGTCGGTGGTGCGCAGTGCCTCCGGTAAGAGGTCGTAGCGGACCCGCTGCCAGATGATCGGGTGGTCCAGGGGCACCCCGTGGGCGACATGGCTGAGTAATATCCCGGCCTGCCGCATGGTCTCTATCAGCAGAAGCGGGTCGTGCAGCCCGTGGACCGGACCGTAGAAGGTGTGGGCGCGCGGCCACTGCGCGCTGACCACCCAGCTGTGGGCGTCGCCCTGACGCCAGTTGGTCAGGAACACCTCGGAGACGGCGGTGCGGTGCACGTACTCCCGCGGCACCGTCCTGGTCAGTGCGGACGGTCGGATTCCGCTGACGTCCTCGCCTCCGTTGTCATGGCGCTCATCGCGCAAGTACGGCGTGAGCGTGGCGCTGGCCATAGGTGTTCCTTTCAGAGATACGGCTCTTCGCGCCCTGCCGGGCTGAGCCGTGGTGACCGTCCGTGCGGCACTAAGATACGGACCATGTGGTTTGTTTTCCAGTTCCGGACGGGCCCCGGCTTCGTCGGGGCGGCGAACGGTGGTGTCAGACCGGGACCTTCACACACCGGCCGTGCGGATCCAGGTGGCTCAGCGCGCCGGGCGACGCCAGACCCGGGAGGGTGTGCTTCCACAGGGCCGTGACGCGCTCCGGGAGATCGGCGCGGTTGGTCGCGGCCCGCGAGAACAACTGCACGCCCATATAGGCCGCGACGAAGAACTCGGCCGCCCGGTCCGGCGCCACGCCGGGCAGTAATTCCCCGTTGTCGCGCGCCTCGGTGAACATCGTGGTGATGATGTCGGTCCAGGCCTGGTAGGGCACGAGCGGGTTCTCGCTGAAGGTCGTCTCGACCGCGATACGGGTGCCGGCCTGCAGCAACGGATCGCTGCGCAGCGCCAGCGCCACCTGGTGGGTGAAGTCGATGGCGTCCTGCAGCCGGGATTCGCTGACTTGCGGCAGAAACGGATCGGTCTGCTCCGTGATCACCGCGCGGGCCAGTGCGTCCTTGGACGTGAAATGGAAGTACACCGCCCCTTTGGTGACCCCGGCGCGCTGGATGATCTCTGCCATCGTGGCGGCCTGGTACCCGCGGGTGCCGATGACATGAGCCGCCGCTTCGAGGACGGCCCGTCGGGTGCGCACTGCGCGTTCCTGCTTGACCACCGATCATCCTCCGTATGCTCTCTTGGAGTTGTTGTGCCTGAGTGCGACCCGCCGCCCGTGGCCGCGCAGTCTATTTCCGCATCATAAAGAAGCCAACCATGCGGTATTGATTCGCGCTCGCGACGGTGGCGCGAATCCCGCGTTGCGGTCCGGTACGACGCCGTCGAGTGATCCGAGCGCGAGGAGCTGTCCGATGCCCCCCACCGTCGTCCCCGCCATACCGGCCGTACACCGCGAGGTCCGGCTCGCCGACCAGGCCGAAGGCGCTTTGACGACAGGTCATTTCACGGTGGCCGAGGTCCCGGTGCCGGTCCCGGAGCCAGGGCAGGTACTGGTGCGTACCCGTGTGATGGCGGTGACCGCCGCGATGCGGACGCAGATGACCAAAGTGCCGCTGCCGATGCCCTCATTCGTGCCGGGGCAGGCGCTGTGGGGCGCCGCGATCGGCGAGGTCGTGGCAGCGCCCGGCGGCGGCTTCGCCCCCGGGGAGCTGGTCCACCACCCCTACGGCTGGCGGGAGTTCGCGGCCGTCGAGGAGTCGCGGGTACGGCGGCTCGACCCGGACGCCCTGCCGACGCCCGCCGCGCATCTGTCGCAGGGGGCGACCGCCTGGGGGGCGCTGCGCCGGGCCGCCGAGGTGCGGCCGGGGGACACCGTCTTCGTCACCGGTGCGGCGGGCGGCGTGGGCAGCCTGGCCGGGCAGCTCGCACGCCGGCTGGGGGCCGGCCGGGTGGTGGGCAGCACCGGCTCGGAGCGCAAGGCCGCCCGGCTGCGCGCCGAGTTGGGCTACGACGACACGATCGTGCGCGGCGCCGGGTCGATCGAGCGCCAGCTGCGCCGGGCCGCGCCGGGCGGGATCGATGTGCTGCTGGACACCGTCGGCGGTGAACAGCTCCCGGCGGCGCTGGCGGTGGCCCGCCCCGACGCGCGGTTCGCGCTCGTCGGCGCGCTCTCCGGCCAGTTGGGCGGGAGCGGCGGCGCCCTCACCCCGGTGGAGCTGGACACCGGGCTGATCATCACGCGCCGGGTGACGCTGCGCGGCTTCGGACTGTACGCGCACCCGGATCTGCCGCAGGAGTGGACGAAGGAGTTCGGGCAGGGCTTGCGGGAGGGCTCGCTGGTCTTCCCGCACGCCCTTCTCCAGGGGATCGAGCAGGCGCCACGGGCGCTGTGCGAACTTACGCAGGGGCGTCATATCGGGGCCGTGCTGGTCGAGTTGTGAGGCCCGGGCGCGGGGAGCGGGGCGACGCCGGACGGGGTGCCGGCCCGGGTGGCGGTCGCGCCGCTCAGCCGGCAGCCGGGAGCTGGGCCGGTGCCGGGATGCCGGCGGCCGCGATCCGGCTCGGCGCGGCCGGCAGCAGCCCCCACATGCCCACGATCGACTCGTCGTCCCACCACGTCCCGTCCTCGCCGCCCAGATGCAGCAGGCCCACCACGAGCGAGGTCAACAGCTGGGCCGTCCGGCGCGGTTCGGCGTCCGGCGCGTGCGAGCCGGCCGGCCCGCACGGCCCGCAGGTCACCGCCTTGTCGAGGAAGAGCGCGTACCAGCGCTGCTCCAGGGCGTAGATGCCGAGCCCCGGCGCGGTCTCCGGCCGCAGCCGCAGTCCGGCGCGCAGCACGGGGTCCGTCCGCACCCGGCCGAACAGCTCGACGGTGAAGTCCTGTACGGCGGTGGTCAGGGGCTGCGGGGACCGGGTGAAGGCTTCTTCGACCTCTTGCAGGGTGGCGAGTGCGGCGTCCCGCACCGCGAGCGTGAGGTCGTCCTTGGACGTGAAGTGGAAGTAGAGGGCACCTTTGCTCAGGCGGGCCCGTCGGCTGATCTCGACCATGCCCGCTGCGGGAACCCCCTTCTCCAGGAAGGTCTCTGCGGCCGAGCGGATGAGTGCCTGGCGGCTCTGGATGGCGCGATGCTGGGTGGGCACGGTGTCCGTCCCGTCTCTAGTACGGCTGCGAGCTCACTGCAGTCTACATAGAAAACCAACCATGCGGTTCGGTATGCTCCCCAGGATTGGCCGGAACTGGCGCTCCCTGACGTGAAGCTGACGTTCGGTCGGTCGTTCGGATCTTGTGGGGCTCGGGGGATGCGGTGCGTTCCCAGTCTGGCCGGGAAGCGGAGTGTTGTCGACCCGTCAGAGGCAGCAAGGATGCATTGACAAACAGCGCAGGCGGTTTTTAAATCTCCGAAGGCGGTAAACGGGGCGATCCCTTCCGTTGGCAGTCGTTGCGACGGTCGCGTACCGCCCTTGGACAGTGGTGCGCCACGGCGAGACCGCCTCTGCCTTTCACCAGTCGTCGACCGCAGGCCGCCCGACCAGCCGAGCCAGCAACGTCACCCGAGCGCCCTGCACCCCATAGGAATCCGGAAAGGTCTCAGCCATGCGCGTAGCAACGGAAGTCGGCGAACGTCCCGCGAGAGGCGCGCGGGGTGCCGGCGGTGAAACCATCAGGGCCGCCGTCTTCGATCTGGACGGCACCCTCGCCAACACTCTCCCGGCGATCAGCAAACTTCTCGTCAAGGTTGCCTCGGAGCAGGGCTGTTCGGTGACCCCGCGGCAGGCGGCCGCCGCCATCGGCAAGCCGCCCGGCCCCGCCTTCGGCCGGCTGCTGGGCAAGCCCGAGGAGGACGGCCGGGTGCAGGCCGCCATCTCCCGCTACCGCGAGCTGTTCTCCTACGAGGTCCTGTGCCAGGGGCCGCAGCTGCTGTTCCCGGGGGTGACCGCGGGGCTGTCCGCGTTGCGCGCCCACGGTGTCGAACTCGCGGTCGCCACGTCCAAGACCACCCGCAGCGCCGAGTCACTCCTCGATGTCATGGGCATCCGTGATCTGGTCGGCCCGGTCATCGGCCAGGACATGGTCCGGCGGGGCAAACCGCACCCGGAGATGGTGCTGCGGGCCGCCGGCCGGCTCGGCGTCGCGGCCTGGCAGAGCGCGTACGTGGGGGACACCGTGGGGGACATGAGGATGGCGGTCACCGCGCGCATGGAGCCGGTCGCGGTGACCTACGGCGTCGGCAAGTTCGGCGAGCTCGCCGGGGTCGCCGGCACCCGGATGTGCAGCTCCTTCAAGGACGTGGTCTCCGTGATCGCCGCATCCAGGCCGCGGTCGGGCGTCACGGTGGGGGCCCAGCAGCGCCGACGCTGAGGCCGGGGGAGGGGGCGCTACGCTCCGGTCGTCAGCTCGTGTGCGTATCGGGCCCCGGCGGTGTGCAGTTTGGCGTGCAGCAGGCCGAACACCTCCGCCGCGCGGCCGCCCGGCCAGTCCTCAGGCAGGAGGGGAGAGGGCAGTCCGGGATCCGCATAGGGCAGCTGACGCCAGGCGTCCAGCGCCAGCAGGTAGTCACGGTAGGCCGCCTCGGGGGGCACCGAGCGGCGCGGTGACCAGCGGCGCAGGACGGGTTCCTGGGCGGCGAGGAAGGCACGGTGCGCCGCGGCCACGGCATCGAGGTCCCACCACCGCGCCACCGCGTCCGCCGTGGGGGCGAATCCGGCGTGTGCGCCGGTGAACAGGTCGACGTACGGGTCGAGTTGCAGCCGTTGCAGGGTGTGCCGGGTCTCCTCGTACAGCTGTGCGGGGGCGATCCACACCCCTGGTGCGGCGGTGCCGAAACCGAGCCGTGCCAGCCGGGAGCGCAGCAGATGCCGTTTGTGCCGCTCCTCCTCGGGGACGGAGAAGACGGCCAGGACCCAGCCGTCGGACAGCTGGGCGGCGGGCCGGCCGAAGATCCGCCGGTCGCCGTCCTCCAGGAGCTGGCGGGCGTCGTCGGACAGCCCGTACGCCGCCGCCCCGGTGGCCGTGCGCGCGGGGACCAGCAGACCGCGCCGCTTGAGCCGGGAGACCGCCGAGCGCACCGACGGCGGATCCACGTCGAGCGCGCCGAGCAGCCGGATCAGGGCGGCGACCGGCACCGGCGCGGCCGGGCCGCCCGCGCTGCCGGGCTCGCCGCGTCCGTAGGCGCCGTAGAACGTGACGATCAGGGACCGTGGGGTGCGCTGCGTTTGCTGGTCGTTCACCGGGTCACTCTAGAGGGGACTCGCGCAGCCGGAAGCGCTGGAGCTTGCCGGTCGGGGTGCGCGGCAGGGAGGTGTGGAAGACGATCTCGCGCGGGCATTTGTAGGGCGCGATCCGGTTCTTGGTGAAGGCACGCAGGGCCGCGACGGTCTCCGCTCCCCGGGGGACGCCCGCCCGCAGCACGACATGGGCGACGACCACCTGCCCGCGGTCCTCGTCCGCCCGCCCGACCACCGCCGCCTCGGTCACGTCGGGGTGCCGCAGCAGGGCGTCCTCCACCTCCGGACCCGCGATGTTGTAGCCGGCCGAGATGATCATGTCGTCCGCGCGGGCCACATAGCGGAAGTAGCCGTCGGGCTCGCGGACATAGGTGTCACCGGTGATGTTCCAGCCGCCCTGGACGTACGCGGTCTGCCGGGCGTCGGCGAGGTAGCGGCAGCCGGTGGGCCCGCGGACGGCCAGCAGTCCCGGTTCGCCGTCCGGCACCGGGGCGCCGTCCGCGCCCACCACCCGCGCCTGGAAGCCCGGGACCGGCAGCCCTGTCGTACCGGGCCGGATCGCCTCGTCGGCGGCGGCGATGAAGATGTGCAGCAGCTCCGTGGCGCCGATGCCGTTGATGATCCGCAGACCGGTCGCCTCGTACCAGGCCTGCCAGGTCGCGGCGGGCAGATTCTCCCCGGCCGAGACGCAGCGGCGCAGGGAGGAGACCTCGTGCCCGGCGAGCCGGGGGAGCATCGCGCGATAGGCGGTCGGCGCGGTGAACAGCACCGAGATCCGGTGCGTCGCGATGTCGCCGAGCAGCCGCTCCGGCCCGCCCCAGTCGGCGAGGAAGGCCGAGGCGCCGGCCCGCAGCGGGAAGATGACCAGCCCGCCGAGGCCGAAGGTGAAGCCGAGCGGCGGGCTGCCGGCGAACACGTCGTCCGGCTCCGGGCGCAGCACCTGCGCCGAGAACGTGTCCGCGACGGCGAGCACATCGCGGTGGAAGTGCATACAGCCTTTGGGACGCCCGGTGGTGCCCGAGGTGAAGGCGATCAGCGCGACGTCGTCGGCCGCGGTCGCCACCGCCGGATACGGCGCGCCGCCCGGCCGGGCGAGCTGCCGCAGATCGCCCGGACCGTCCCCGCCGAAGGGGGTGATCCGCAGCCCCGGGGCCCCGGCCCTGACGAGATCGTCGAGCGAGCGGACATCGCACAGCGCGTGCCGCACCTGCGCGATCTCACAGATCGTGGCGAGCTCCTCGGGGCGCTGCGAGGCCAGTACGGTCACCGCGACCGCCCCCGCCTTCATCACGGCGAGCCAGCAGGCGGCCAGCCACGGTGTGGTGGGACCGCGCAGCAGGACGCGGTTGCCCGGCAGTACGCCCAGCGGGCCGGTGAGCGCATGGGCGATCGCGTCGACCTGCGCCCGCAGCTGTCCGTACGTCCAGACCGGCCCGCTGGCGTCGCGGATCGCGGGCCGGTCGGGGCCGAGCCGCGCGATGGTGCCGTCCAGCAGCTCGGCGCCGCAGTTCAGGCGGTCGGGATAGCCCAGTTCGGTGAGCTGCGGCCACTGGTCGTGCGGCGGCAGCCGGTCGCGCGCGAAGGTGTCGGCGTGGGCCGAGGACCGTAGCTCCATGGCGGGTGCCCCCTAGGGTCTGGCCGACGCGCGGCCGGGGGAGGGATGGGGGACTGTGGAGGCCGGTGCGGGAACCGGTCGGGAAGGCTCGGGTGGCGCTCGTTCTGCGGGGCGAGTACTGCCGTTCGGATCCGTCGTCAGCGTAACGTGTTCGTGACGGCAGTCAACAGACCGCGATAGAGGACCGCTACCAGGGAGCCGCCTCGTGACCGTATTCGCGTTGGGACCGGATGAGCGGAAATGGTGTGCCGAACTGCGCGCGCTCACGGCCGAACGGCTGCGCCCGCTGGCGGAGCAGGGCACCGAGGGCCGGGTCAACCGTCCGCTCGTCGCCGCCCTCGGCGAACTGGGCCTGCTGCGCCGTCTGTTCCCCGCCGACGGCGCCCTGCGCGCCCTGGACCTGTGTCTGCTGCGGGAATCCCTCGCCCAGGAGTGCACGGAGGCGGAGACGGCACTGGCGCTCCAGGGGCTGGGTGCCTATCCGGTCGTGCAGTCCGGGACCGAGGCGCAGCGCGCCCGCTGGCTGCCGGAGGTGACCGCCGGCCGGGCGGTCGCGTCCTTCGCGCTCAGCGAGCCGGGCGCGGGCTCGGACGCCGCGGCCCTGTCGCTGGCCGCCGAGCCGGACGGCCCGGACGGCTGGCGGCTCACCGGCGAGAAGTGCTGGATCTCCAACGCCCCCGAGGCCGACTTCGCCACCGTCTTCGCCCGGACCGGCGGCGGGGCGGGCGCGCGCGGGGTGACCGCCTTCCTCGTCCCCGCCGGCCGTCCCGGACTGACCGGCGAGCGCCTGGACATGCTCAGCCCGCACCCCATCGGCACCCTCGTCTTCGACGGTACGCCTGTGACCAGGGCGGATGTGCTGGGTGAGGTGGACGGCGGGTTCGCCGTGGCGATGGCCACGCTGAACCTCTTCCGGCCCAGCGTGGGCGCCTTCGCGGTCGGCATGGCGCAGGCCGCGCTGGATGCGGCACTGACGCACGCCGGCGCGCGCACCGCGTTCGGCGGCCCCCTCAAGGACCTGCAGTCCGTCGGCCACCGGCTCGCCGAGATGGCCACCCGGGTCGAGTCGGCCCGGCTCCTGGTGTACGCGGCGGCGGCCGCGTACGACACCGGGGCCCCGGACATCGCCCGCCGTGCGGCCATGGCCAAGCTGCTGGCGACCGAGACCGCTCAGGAGGTCGTCGACGCCGCCGTGCAGATCCACGGCGCCCGTGCGCTGCGCCGCGGACATCTGCTGGAACACCTCTACCGGGAGGTGCGTGCGCCGCGCATCTACGAGGGCGCCACGGAGGTGCAGCGCTCGATCATCGCCAAGGAGCTCTACCGGGAGAGGGCCTGAACTCCTCGCCGGCACGGGCACCGGCCCCCGGCCGACGGGCGAGTGTCAGTGCCGGATGTCAGGCTGACAACAGAGAGGATCCGCGAAGGGAATCGCCATGATCACTACTGACTTCGTCCCCGGCTCCCCGTGCTGGCTCGATCTCGGCGCCCCCGACGTCGAGGTCGCCGCGGCGTTCTACCGCGCCGTGTTCGGCTGGCAGTCCGAGCCGCACGATGGCCAGGAGGCGGGCGGCTACACCCTCTTCCGGCTGGACGGCAAGGCCGTCGGCGCGGTGGGCCCGCTCACCGAAGTCGGCGCCCGCTCCGCCTGGACGCTCTACTTCCACACCCCCGACGCGGACGCCACGACCAAGGCGGTGGAGCAGGCAGGCGGCGCGGTCCGCACGGCCCCCGCCGAAGTGGGCGCGGGGGACGGCCGGTTCGCTCAGCTCACGGACCCGCAGGGGGCGGAGTTCGCCGTCTGGCAGCCCCTGAGGTATCCGGGCATCGAGGCCGCGGACACACCGGGCACGCTGTGCTGGACCGAGCTCTACACCACCGATGCGGCCGCCGCGCAGACCTTCTACACCACCGTCTTCGGCTGGACCACCCAGGACATGCCGCTCCCGGGCGGTGGCGGCACCTACACCCTGCTCACCCCCGCGGACTGCGGCGAGGACCGGATGCACGGCGGCCTCATGGACGTTCCGGCCGATCTCCTGGGCCCCCGCCGAACTCCGTACTGGCACCCGGTGTTCAGCTCCCAGGACTGCGATGCCACCGTCGGCCTGGTGACGGGCAACGGCGGCATCCTGTCGATGGGCCCGGACACCGCCGAGGGCGTCGGCCGCCTCGCCGTCTGCACGGACCCCGCGGGCGCGGAGTTCGTGGTGCTGACGCCGGAGGGGACGCTGTGAGGCAGGGGAAGCCGGGCGCCGGGAACTCCTCAGCCGGATGATCCGGGTGGCCCGCTGCCGGCATGCTCGTCGTCGGCAACGTGTCGGGCCGACCGGTCGGCGATGTCCTGCAGGGCCGCGAGATGGGCCTGCAGGGCGAGGTGGCCGGCGCGGCTCAGGTTCAGCCAGGTGCGCGGGACCTTGCCCACGTGTCCCTTTTTGACCTCGACGTACTCGCGTTTGCTCAGCGTGCTGATCTGCTTGGACAGGGCGGAGTCCGACAGGTTCAACGAGTCCCGGACGAACTTGAACTCGGCCCACCGGGTCGCCGCCAGCAATGCCGTGATCGACAGGCGGGTGGGATCGAGCAGCAAGGGGTCGAACTCGGGAGTGGTCACGGACACGCGCCGCTCCGGCTCAGCCGCTGGAGCCGCTCGAACCGCCGGGAGGACGGGAACGCCACCGTCAGCCCCAGGAGGAGCCCCAGTATCAGGCGCCAGCCGGGGACGTACGACAGCAGCCAGGCACTCCCCACGGACAGGACTCCCACCACGCCCACCACGACGAGGAATCCGGCCCAGGGGTAGCGCCACCCGGCCGATCCCGGCGCCCCCGGCGGCAGGAACGCCCGCGGCTCCAGCTCGGGCGGCAGGCCGAACAGGCTGCGCCCCCGCCGGGTGTACTGGCCGAGGAGAAAGACCACGGTCAGGGGCCCGAGCACCCCCATCCACCACACGCTCCACCGTTCCAGGTGCAGCAGGGGCAGGAGGTCGGGCGTGGCGAAGGTCAGGAAGAGCACGGCCCCCCAGGCGAGGAAGAACCACCGGGGCTCGCGCTGCGCCGCAATGGCCTGCTGGCGCCGGTGTCGTACGTCTTCCAGCGCGCGGGCCGCCTGTTCGGCGTCCGGTTCAAGGGGCATGGGCCACCTCCTGGCCGTCGCGGAGGGCAAGCGAAAGCACTTGCCTGAGGAGAAAGTTACTAGCCACTTTCCGCTCAGGCAAGTGCTTGCCTGTGGTGGAAGGGCACCGGCCGGCGGCCGGTGGGAGTCAGGTGCCCCCAGCGCAGTCGTAGAGCGTGAAACTTCCGTCCGAGGTCCGGCCGTAGGCGCGTGGGGAGACGGGGGTGCAGCTCTTCTTCACCCAGGCCGAAGCCGGTGTGGCCGGGCGGCGCGTGGTGAGCAGGGCGTAGCGCAGTTGGTGGGTGGAGACCAGGTCCCCGAGCCGTGGCGCGGACGGATAGGGGGTCAGGCCGGTGAAGCCGCCCATGACCAATATGGGTTGCGGGGTGGCGCGCAGCAGGGGCTCGGCGCCGTACGCGGCCTGGGTGGCGAGCAGGTACTTCTCCCCGGAACGGTGCGCGGAGAGGTAGTTCAGCAGAGCGGTGTCCCGCGCGGACGGGGTGTTCAAGGGGTTGCGTCGGACCGTGGCCCGGTGGTGGTGCGCATCGTGGTAGCCGGGGCCGACCGGTCCGGCCAGTGGTTCGATCGGTGAGCCGGGGTAGCGCGGGTTCAGGCAGGAGACGGCCCAGACGGCCGGGGCGAGGAGGACGGCCGCCAGGGACGCCGCCAGCGCGCTGTGCACCGCCGGCCGTGTGGTCCGGGGCCCGCTGGTCCACAGGCCGACGGTCCCGCACAGGCCGAGCATCAGCACCACCGGCAGCAGCCAGGGCGCGAAGTCGCTGTGCGGGCCCTCGATGGCCGCGGCCCACAGCGTCGTGAGCCCGACGGCGACGGGCAGCGCCGCGCGACGTCGGCCACCGGCGCGGTACTCGGCCCAGAAGAGGGCGACTCCGCCACCGGTCAGCGCGGCGAGGGCCGGGGCCAGCACGGTCATGTAGTAACCGTGGTTGCCGTTGGAGTTGCTGAAGACCACGAGGTGCACCACCAGCCAGCCGCCCCAGAGCAGGAACCCGGTCCGCGGCCCGTCGGTGCGCGGGCGTCCGGCGCGCCACCACACGCCCAGCGCCAAGGCCAGTACGGCGAGCGGCAGGAGCCAGGCGATCTGCGGGCCCACGCTCTGGTTGACCACCATGGTCCACCCCGTATTGCCGCTGGTGCGGCTGGCGGCCGTGCCCGCGACGGCGCCCAGCGCGTGCGGGTCGTGGCCGAAGCGGCTCAGCCCGTTGTAGCCGAAGACCAGCGTGAACGGGTTGTTGTTGGTGGTTCCGTCGAGGTAGGGGCGGTCCGCGGCGGGGGACGCCCAGACCAGCAGCACCCAGGAGCAGGAGACGACGAGGGCGGTGATCCCGGCGAGCAGCAGCCGCCGGGTCCGGTCCCACCAGGAGCCGGGCGCCGCCCCCAGGTACACCGCGGCGAACACCGGCAGGACGAGCCAGGCTTGCAGCATCTTGGCCTGGAAGGCCAGCCCCACCCACGTCCCGCAGACGAGCAGCGGCAGCAGTCTCCCGGTGCGGACGGCCTTCTGCAGCGATCCCGCCGCGAGGACCAGCAGCAGAACGAGCAGGGTGTCGGGGATGTTGTGCCGGTTGAGCGCGACGGTGACCGGGGTGAGGGTGAGGACCAGCGCGGCGAGCAGCCCTGCCCGGGCGCCGGCCCAGGCACGGACGATCCGGTGCAGCGCCCAGACGGCGAGGAGGCCCTCCAATACCTGCGGCAGTACCGCCGCCCAGGTGTGCGGTCCGAGGAGCCGGACGGAAAGGGCCTGCGGCCACAGCGCGCCGGGGATCTTGTCCAGGGAGATCGAGCCGCTCGGGTCGAGCCCGCCGAAGACGAAGGCGTGCCAGTTCGCCGCCATCGACCGCAACGCCGCGGTGTAGTACGGGTGCACCGCGGCCCGCCCGATGGCCCAGGTGTAGAGCACCGCAGCGACCGCCAGGATCAGCAGCAGGGCGTAGGACTCCCGGCTGACGGCGGTGGGTCGGCGCAGCGTGGCCTGGACGGCGCGTCGGATGTCGTGCGTGCGGGGGCGGCTGTCGGCGGGGTCCCGGGTGAGGGGGGCGGTGGCCATGACGGGGTCTCTCCTGGGGCGGCGGGCTGGGGGCGTCGGCTTCACAGGCGGCGGGCCATGCGGAATCCCTGGGCGTAGAAGCCCTCGCCGTCGAGCGTCGCGCGGCCGGCCCAGTCGCCCATGGTGGGCCCGTTGGCCCGCGAGCGGCTGGAGTAGAAGCGCGGGCGCCCGTCGGTGTCCGGCCCCAGGTAGATGCCGCAGTGGTCGATGCCGTGCGGTCTGCCGATGTCGATGGCGAAGAAGACGAGGTCACCGGGGAGCAGTTGGCTGAAGTCGGCAGGTGGCCGGCCGGTGTTCGGGATCAGCAGCACGCCGGGGGCCCGGGCGGCCAGGGCATAGGCCCGGCGGGGCAGGCCGATCCCCGGGCCGTTGGTGGCGTGCATGGGGTAGCCCATCCGGTAGCCCCAGACCAGGCGCACGAAGCCGGAGCAGTCCACGTCCCCGTAGCGGTCCTTCTCCGGGGACTTGCGGGTCCCGTCGGGGAACGTCCAGTCGGTGCCGAGGTAGTCGTAGAAGTCGGACTTCTCGTCGCGGTAGTGGAACGACGTCGGCGACTGCCCGGGAACGAGCGGCCCGAAGTGCGCCTTGCCGGCGTAGCGCAGCCCCGACGCGTTGCGCAGCTCGTGCGCCCCGTCGCCGTACTGGAAGGCCACGGCGAGGGCGTCCGGACTGCGGTCGGCCAGGGCCTTGGGGAACCACTCCCGGAACCAGTGGGTGCGCTCCTTGCCCTGGCTCCAGGCGCCGCCCATCAGCCGTACCCAGGCGTCACCGCGCACCACCGCGCCGGTGGTGCGCGGCTCGCTCCAGGTACGGGTCGGGCCGGTCAGCACCGCGGTGCGGGCGCCGTCGGTGAAGGTGGCCAGCACGCGGTCGTCGGCGGCGCGCACCACCGTACGGGCGGGCGCGGCGCGGCGCTCGAAGCGGTAGCCGCCGGCCGGTACCGAGAAGTCACTGCCCGGTACGCCGCCGCGGAAGTGGTGCCAGGCATATCCGCTGAGGGCTCCGGCGGAGGCCAGCCCGGCGGCGCAGGCCAGGATCTGACGGCGACTGGGCCTGCCGGTCGGGGTGGGGTGGTGGCCCATGGTGACCTCCTCTACGGGCGGACGGATACGGCGGGCGGGTGCGGCTGGTTCAGCCGACGGGCAGTGCCCCCAGCAGCAGCCCGGCGACGAGCACCACATACGTACTGAGGGTCACCGCGGTGGTGGATATCACGGTGGGTGCCAAGGGCTGGCGGACCAGCTGATAGGCGATCAGGCCGGGCACGATGAAGCCCAGGGTCTGCGCGGTGTACAGGAGCGGGAACTCGTGCTGGAGGGCGAGCATCACCGTGGTCTGGAGCAGCACCGCGGCCAGCACGACGGCGGCGAACAGCCGCTTCCCGTAGAGGATCACATGGCGCTGGAGGACCTTGGTCGCGGCGAGGGTGAGGGCCGTGACGCCGATCATCATCGCGGCCCGGACCACATCGGTGACGAGGGTCAGCGCCAGCCAGCCGGGGGTGATCATGCCGCCGGGGGAGAGGTTGGTGGTCAGATAGCAGATCAGCGAGAAGAGCAGTCCGAGGGCGATCCCCAGTGCGGCGGTCTGCGGGGTGACGATGACGGGGATCACAGCGGCTTCCTTGCGGTTTCGTACCGGGCGTCGGCAGGGGCGGAGGAGGGGCTTGGGACAGGTGCGCCGGACGTCGGGCCGTTCAGCGGCGCCACCCAGCTGTACGGCTCCGTCTCGGGCGGGTGCGCGACCGGAAGCGGCTCGTCGGCGTCGTCCGCGGGCAGCCTGCCGAGATGGTCCAGGAGGAGTTCGCCCTGGCCGTGAATGTTGCCGACGGCCACCAGCGAGGAATCCGGGGCGAGTTCGGCGAGGAGGGCACGGGTCAGCTCCTGCCCGTCGCGCCGGTCGCCGCCCAGGTCCACCACCCGGCCCGGCGAGCCCGGCGGGATGCCGTCGCGGGCGCTCTTGGTGGGATGCCCGATGAGGAAGACCGTCTCGGGGGCCAGGTCGGGGACGATCGCGCCCATCTGGCCGTTGCGTTCCACCCGGTCCGGGCGACAGTTGATGACCAGGTTCAGCGGGCGGCGGATCGCGCCGAGCTCCTCCAGCTGACGGACGTTCATCAAGGTCGACTCGGGGTCGTTGGCGGCGAAGACATTGGCGAAGCGCAGCCGCTTGCCGTCCGGTGTGCGGTAGCGCTCCACGGAGAGCACGCCGGGGTCCGGCGGCGCGTCCCGCATCCCGCGCAGTGCGGTGGCCCGGTCCACACCGAGCAGCTCGGCCACGGCCAGCGCGATGGCGACGTTCTCCTTGAAGGTGAACCAGCTGAACGCGCGCAGCTCCTCGTCGGTGACCGACTCCGGATCGACGGCGATCAGGCGGCAATTGCGCTTGTCCGCCTCCTCCTTGAGGAGGTGCAGCCGCTCCTGCTCGGCGGTGACACAGACCCCGCCGACCGGCATCGACCGGGACAGCGAGCGGGCCACGTCGTCCAGCGTCGGCCCCATTTCGGCGAGGTGGTCCTCGCGGACGTTGCACAGCACGCCGATGGTGGAGCGGATCAGCTTGTCCTGGTTGACCTCCTGGAGTGCGGGCATCACCGCCATGCACTCGATCACCAGGGCGTCCGGCCGGTATGCCGCCGCGCGCCGGACGATGCCGATCTGCTCGACGACGTTCGCGATGCCGAACTTCCGGTACACCGGCTCCTCGGTGGCGTCCGGGTGGATGAACCGGGCCGCGGTGCCGGTGGTCTTGGCCACGGTGACCAGGCCACCGCCGCGCAGCGCCCCCGCGCACAGCCGGGTGATCGAGCTCTTGCCGCGAATGCCGTTGACCAGCACCCGGGTGGGGATCTGCGCCAGCGCGGCGTAGTGGCGCCGCTGCTCCAGCACGCCGGCGACCAGCAGCCCGGCACAGCTCAGCAGCAGGACAACATAGAGGAAAAGCACGTCGGTCGATCCTTCATTGCTACGGTGCGCTGCCGCACTCGAACGAGGGGGCAGGGACAGCGGCCAGGTCGGCTCCCGCGCCACGGTCCCGCGCCACCAGCGCCTGCCGGAGCAGTTCCAGACTGCGGGTGACCGAACCGCACTCGTCGTGGTGGACCGGGAACAGCACGGTGCGGCGGTCGCCGCCGGCCAGCCGCTCCGCGCATGCGGTGAGCGTGCGCAGCGGTCTGACCACCACGATGTGCAGCCAGCCCAGGCAGGCGCCCCCCGCGGACAGGGCGAGCAGCCCGGCCAGCATGGTGCGTGCCTGGACCTGATATGCCGCCAGTTTGAGCGCCGCGGCCGGCTCGGCGGACACCACCCGCCAGCCGAGTCCGGCGGCGGGACCCGTCTGCGCCAGGGGCGCGGCGGCCGCGACCGACAGACCCTCGCCGGGGGCCGTCCCCGCGTGCAGTACGGCCGATGCCGGGGTGCCCGCGCTGCCGGGTGCCGCGTCGGTCCTGGCCACCAGGCGGGTGAGGCGCTGGCTGGGAAGGGGCTGGAAGGCCTGGAAGCCGACGCTCGCCGCGAGCACCCGGTGGTGCGCGTCGGTCAGCCACACGCTGCCGAGCCCGGGCCGGGACACCAGGTCGTCCAGCGCGTCGACGCCGATCTCCGCGACGACCACAGCCGGGGCGGTGTCCTCGGCCTTCTTGGCACCCTTGGCCTTCCCGGCCGGGGGGATCCGGGCGTAGGTGGCGATGGCAGGGATCTTGCCCGACGTGTTGACCTGGGTGATTCCGCCGCCGGCGGGGTGGACGAGAGTGCGCACCGGCTGCTTGCCCACCTGCCGTACGACGGCACCGGTGCGGTCCAGCACATACAGCGACCGGAACGTGGGGTGGTCGGCCTGTTCGCGCCGCAGCACCTCCGCCGCCCGCTCGGGTGGCGCACCGGAGAGGGCCGACGCCGCCGCCGCGAGGTCGGTTCGGCTCCGGACGAGGGACCGCTGCACCCGGTCGGCGGCGGACTCGGTGCGTGCCCGCTGGTCGGCGACGGCGGCTGCCGGTACGGCCTTGGCTGCCGGTACCCGGTTGAACAGGAACAGCAGCGGTACTCCCCACGCGGCGATCACGAGTGCGCAGACGAGCACCAGGGCCCGGACACCGGGGCGGCGCCGCCCCGTTGGTTCCGGCTCCGGCTCCGGACCCGTCTCCCCCAGCAGTTGGCGGCGTATCGACTCCAGCGCCCGGCCGATCCTGCCGGGCTCACCGAACCCCAGCACCGGCGGCACCGGCCGTACCCACTCCTCCCGCTCCTCCGGCTCTTCGCCGACGCCCCGGGCCAGCCGGGCAGCGGACAGGTGCAGCCGCAGCAGCGGACGCTGCATCGTGGCCCACAGCACCAGGGTGACCAGTACGGCGATCACCACCAGCGCACCCGCGGCCACCAGGGCGAACCACGTATGGTCGGCTCCGTCCTTCACCGGAGGCACCTCCCGGCCCGTCAGGACGGTCAGTCCCAGGCCGGAGGCGTCGCCCTTGCCGTCCCCCGCGGCGACCGACGCCCACCCCGTGACCTTGCGCAGCCCGTCGTGCCCGGCACCGAGCACGCTGCCCGAGACGTCGCCGGTGGGGAGACCGGCGTGCGCGGCGTTCGCCGCGGCGGCGGGCAGCGCGCGGTGACCGGCAGGGGGTGCCAGGGCCGCGCCGGTGGTGGCGACGGTGGCGGCGGT
The DNA here is from genome assembly GCF_004122755.1 of Streptomyces sp. TM32. Taxonomy (NCBI): domain Bacteria; kingdom Bacillati; phylum Actinomycetota; class Actinomycetes; order Kitasatosporales; family Streptomycetaceae; genus Streptomyces; species Streptomyces sp. TM32. The sequence continues at coordinate 18,885 of NZ_SDIG01000037.1, read as the reverse complement.
GGCGCACACCTTTCCGTTCCGGTCCACCAGTTGACCGGTGCGCCCCTCGCCGTACACCGCCGGAGCGGCGACCTTTTCCGAGACGACCAGCAGAAGTGCGCGTTCCTTGTCCTCCTGGTCCCCTGTCAGGTCACCTGCCTGATCGTGGTTCTCGTCCTGCTTGCGGCCCGCAGCGGGGACGGTCACCCGGGCGAAGAGCAACACCCGCGGTGCGCCACTGCCTGAAACGGCCATCCGCGGCGCGATGTTGCCGGTATCGGGTCGCACCAGAGCCGCCGCGTCCACCCCGGCCAGCGGCACCTTCTCACCACTGGCCGCCAGCGGGTGGCCGGTGCGCGGGTCGAGCAGCACGCCGCCCCCCACCGGATGCCCGGCCGGGAGAAGGGACCGCAGCGCTGCCGCCGGATCACTGCTGCCGGCGGGCGGGTCCGACGCCGCGGAACGGCGCACTGCCCTGGCACTTGCGTTGATGGAGGTACCGACCGAGTCGGCGGCATCCTCGGCGATCTGGCGTTCCGCGTCACGTAGGGCCTGGGGGACACCCTGCTCGTGAACGGTACCGAGACCGAGTGCGGTCAACCCGGCAACTGCCAGCAGGGCGCAGAGCAGTGCGGCGATCGGCGGGCGGACGCCTCCGAGCATGGGCATGTCGGCGCGGCGTCGGGTGCGGTGCGGACGGGGCGCGCGGGCAACGGCGTGCAGGACAGCGTCCTCTCGGCGTGTGGGGATGGCCGTGCGGCAACTCAACCAGTATGAATACTGGGAACACAGGATAATCACAAGGCCGTTCACATTGTGGTTGTTTGCCGGCCCATTGTGGAAACGGGGCTCAACTCACCCTTGCCGGAGGTCGCTTATGCGTCGTCGGCATCCCCTGGCCCCGGCAGAATTTCCCACGCGGCCGCCGACCGAGCCCGGTTGACCGCTCATTCCGTTCCGCGTTCGGCACCTCACGCACAGTTGCGGTTGCGCTGAAGGCTGCCCCCGAAGCCTCCCTTCCTGAGGGAATCCGCAAATCCCCCAGGGGTGGGTTGGTGAGGTCAGTAGTTACGAACTGCCGCGTAATGAAAGCACTCAGTGAAAACGGTGAGCAAAGGCAACGAACTCCTGGATCCGATGCCCGCCATCCGACGGTGGCGTGAACCAGCCATCTTCCATAGAGGCCTTCTGACCGGGGCAGGTGCTCCGGCAGCCATCGCACCGAGACAGCGGAACGGTCGCTCACGCCGGCCCTCTTCCGCCCGGGAGCCTTGCTACTGCAACTGGTTCCGTGACGATGTCGAGTGGCCGTGCGCCGACAACTGCCCCCGGTCGCACCAGGCATTTCTCCCGCGCGTATCCCGTATGGACACGCGGCGTTGCGCAACTCGGCGGCACGCTCCACGAGCCCCGACGGACAGTTTTCAGCGCATAGGTGTCCACCGAAATAGCCGGCCGCAGGGGTAGGGCGACGGGCAGTGGCACGAACTCGACACCACACAATTCTGGACGCGTCATGGGCTCACCTCGCCCACCGCCGTAGGGATAACTCCCGGCACTATCAGGTCGGTTGGCCCGGCCCCGGCAAAACTGCATATACGATGACCGCCAGCCGAAAGCTGATCACGTGGCGAACGCCACCATGGAGGGGGCTGCCGATGAAGCACGCACGAAGGCGCCAGAGCCGGTTGCGCACCCGGGTCGCTGGCACCACGGGACTACTGACCCTCGCCCTGGGCGCCGGGATCGCGCCGGCCACCGCCGCGGAGAAGGCCACCAGTGCGCCCATGTCCAGTGCGACTTCCTTGGACGACGCGGGACAGGCCCCGGGCCAGATGGTGGCCTTGGACGACGCGGCGCAAGCCCCCGGCCAGGCGGTGGGCCTGGGCCATGCGGCGCAACACCCGCGCCGGGCGGCGTCCTTGAAGGTGGCGCCCGCCCCGGGCCAGCTGACTCTCCCCGCCCCGACCGGGCGTCATGGCGTCGGAACGGTCGACCTTCACCTGCGCGATTCGAAACGCATGGATCCGTGGGTGCCCGGACAGCAGCGCGAGTTGATGGTCTCGCTGTGGTACCCGGCCACACACACCTCCCGTTACCCCGCCGCACTTCTCCCCAACAGCCAGCAGGTGCTGCCCGGCGGGGTCACCCTGCCCACCACTGCCGGGCACACCGGTGCTCCGGTTGACAGCAAAGCCGGCAAGCTGCCGGTGCTGCTGTACTCGCCGGGCGGTCGTGGGAACCGTGCGACGGGTACGGCACTGGTTCAGGACCTGGCCAGCCGCGGCTACTTGGTCGTCACCATCGACCACACCCACGACACCGGCGATGTGGTGTTCCCCGGCGGGCGACATGAGGCGAGCATGCTGCCGCCAGGCACCAAATCGCGCGACTTGATCGACGTCCGGGCGGCGGACGCCCACTTCGTCATCGACCAGCTGGCCGAGCTCGCCCGCGGTCACAACCCGGATGTGGAACACAAGCCGCTCCCTCAGGGCCTGACCCAGGCCGTGAGTACGAAACGCATCGGGATGTTCGGCGCTTCCCTCGGCGGAGGATCGGTGGCTGCTGCCATGCACGCGGACTCCAGGATCGACGCCGGCGCGAACCTGGACGGCCAGCTCTTCGGCTCGTCGGAGCACCAGCGGCTCGACCGCCCCTACATGCTGTTCAGTTCCGAGCACCACAACCGCAACACCGACGGGAGCTGGGCGCGGCTCTGGGAAAACCTGCACGGAGAGCGGCTCGACCTGAAGCTGCGCGGCTCCGGGCACAACTCTTTCGTCGACAACCAGGTCCTGTTCCCCCAGGCGCCGGGCGCATTCGGGGTGACCCCGGAAGTAATGCAGCAGGCACTCGGCACGATCGACCCCAACCGCTCCATCGAGGTCCAACGCACTTACGTCGCCGCCTTCTTCGACAAGCACCTGAACCACCGGTCCAGCCACCTGCTCGACGGCCCCTCGCGCCAGTACCCCGAGATCGACTTCATCCGCTGAACCGTCCGAAGGCCACCGCCGGCACCCGTCAGCCCCCTTTCGGACCCGTATCGGAACAGGTCAGGAGGGGGCTGGTGGGCTCGCTCGTCAGATGTCCTGGAAGAGACCAGGGGGCGCCGTGAGCTGCTGTGTTGGATGGTTACGGGCTCCTGACCTGGGTGAATGACCTTGCGACTGTTTCAGGTTCCTGCCTGTTGCGGGAAGACCTGGTCGAGCACGAGCTCGGCCGGCTGCCGCAGGATCTGCGGGCTGGGGGTCGCCGCTCGCCCTGATGGGCCATCATGTGGTTCAACGTTGCTGGCCAGGTGGTCCGCCGACTGCGAAGCCGTGGCAGATGCTGGAGAATTCGTGATGCCAAGCGATCTTGCTCGGCGAGCTGTATGGCATGCCAAGTAGATTCCTCGTCTGTTGGCGGCACGGTGACATAGTGGTGCCGGCCTCCTGAAATGGTGTCTGAGACCGCAGTTGGCAGAGACGTGGGGCCGTGAAGGGGCGCGGGTGCATGCCGCCGGGTCGGGACGGCGCCGCTGACGGCCCGGCCCGGCGAATCCGGCGGCGGCCGGGCCGTCAGCGGTCATGTCCAGTGGACGATGGCGGAGGTCAACCGCTTGGTCGCCAACGCGCCGCGCTCGCCGCCACGGCAAGAAGAACGCCGCGCAGGCTGCCGAAGCCGAAGCCGAAGCCGAAGCCAGGGCCCGGCGTGCGGCGGACGAGGCGAGCGAGGCGAGCAAGTACGCCAAGCAGGCACGGAACTCGGCCACCGAGGCCCAGAGGTATGCCGACGACGTGAAGAAGTCGGCGCACGACGCCACGTGTCCGACGAGAGCGCCGCCGACGCCGCCCGCCAGGCCAAGCAGGCTGCCGCGTCCGCGGGCAGGGCGGCCAGTCGCTGCCGACGTCCGGCCGTCTTGCCGCGGAAAATGTGATCCGCGAAGACCCCGGAATCACTGGGTTCATTGGACGCGCGCCGCCCCAGTCCTGATCGGACCCGAGGGGATGGGGCTCAGCGAGGTCGAGCGCCGGCGGGCCGAGGCTCTGGCCGAGCTGGGGTACGTGGCGCTGGCCTTCGACCTCCACGGCGGACGCTATGTGGAAGACCCAGAGGAAATGTTGGCCCGTTGCATGCCGCTGCTCGCCCATCCCGACCGCATGCGAGGAATCGGTCACGCCGCGCTCGACGTGTTGCGTGCCGAACCACGGGCCGACCCCGACCGGACCGCGGGCGTCGCGATTGGGACAGTCAACGCACTGACCACGGGCCGACCGGGCGAGGCGGCACGCATTCGCTGCCCGGTATGGGCCGGGGTCGGGTCGGAAGACCCGATCAGGCCGCCCGCGCAACGGGAGGCGTTCACCGCAGAGATACAGGCCGCGGGCGTCGACTGGCGCCTCGTGGTCTACGGAGGAGCCCTTCACGCCCTCCACCACCCACCGGTCGACCACACCGTGCCTCCCGGCGTCGGCTACCACCCACGGCACGCACAGCGAGCCTGGCGTGACATCGTCGCCCTGCTCGCCGAGTGCCTGCCCGTCACGGATTGATCCGATCGGCTTCTGATACTGCTCGACGGGCGAAGGCCAAGGAGTTGGTCGATCGACTGGTCGCCGAGGGACGGGTGCGTCTTGCCGACCCCGATGCCGAGGAGGTCGCTCACGGAGCCATCGGTCGAAGGTCGGCGCGCCGGTGGTTGCGATCCCCACGCGACTGAGTTCCCTCCACCCGGCTGTGGCTGCACTCAGGGACGATGACGGACAGTTGGTCATTCGTCTGTGCTCCGTCGCCGGTCACTCCGGGTGCTGCCCTTGCGCACCGAGGCAGCCGGCAGCCGTGAATGGCCGCCAGCGAGTACTGCGGACGAATCGCCGGAATGAAGAAGCAGCTCAGGACTGCCGGAGCATGAGGCCGCCAGCTGATGATGCCGCTCCATAGCCGCCGTCCGTGTGTCGGCACGAGGGGTACGGGGACGGGCAGCCGTGGCGACCTTCCCGCGTCCCCTGTGCCGAACCCGTGAAAGCACGGGCGGGCACAGCCGGAGCAGGCGATGCGCCTCCAGCGCTCTGCCCGTTCCTCAGGATCGGTCAGCTCAGCTCGCGGCCGGTCTGCCACCGCACCAACTGGGCCGGTTCAGGTTCCGTGCTCGGCTGTGTCGCGGCCACCCGTCGGCCGGGTATGCACAGGGTCACCAGGGCGGCCACCACGGCCCCGGCTCCTCCCAGGGCGAATCCCATGCGGAAGCCTGCCTGGCTGGGCACGGTGACCGCTCCCGCAGGGATGGTCATGTGGGACAGTACGACACCCACCACGGCGCTGGAGGCCGAGGTGCCGATGGAGCGCATCAGGCTGTTGAGCCCATTGGCCGCCGCCGTCTCGTCCACCGGGACCGCGTCCATGATCAGCGTGGGCACGGCAGCATAAGCCAGGCCGATGCCCGCGCTGACGACGCTGGAGACGACCAGTACACCCCACAGTTGACCCATCAGCGGTAGCGCAAGGGCGTAGCCCGCCGCGATGACCAGGGCCCCCACCAGCAGCGACGTCTTCGGCCCGCGCGCGACCGAAAGCCTGGCCGCGTAGGGCGAAACCGCCATCATGACCAGACCGGAGGGCGCCATCCACAGACCCGCGGCCATCATGGACCGGCCGAGCCCGTAACCGGTCTCCTCAGGGAGGGCGAGCAGTTGGGGCGCGATCAACGACATGGCGTACATGGCGAAACCAACGGCGACCGAGGCCAGGTTGGTCATCAGCACCTGCCGCTGCGCGGTGGCCCGCAGGTCGATCAGCGGGGCCGGCGTACGAAGTTCCCACCAGCCCCAGGCAAGGAGCACCACGATCGCAGCCGCGAACAGACCGAGCGTGGTGGGGCTTCCCCATCCCCAGTCGGCCCCCTTGGACACCGGCAACAGCAGGCAGACCAGGCCCGCGCCGACTCCCAGTGCCCCTACCAGGTCGAAATCTCCGGCTGCGGTGGCCGGTGTGGCGGGGACGAGGAAAAGGACGAGGAGGGCCATGACCACGGCCAGCCCGGCCGCGCCCCAGAACAGCACGTGCCAGTCGGCGTGCTGTGCGATGAGTGCCGAGGCGGGCAGGCCGAGTGCGGCGCCGACACCGAGGGAGGAGCTCATCAACCCCAGTGCGCCACCCAACCGTTCGGGCGGAAGGACGTCGCGCATCAGGCTGATGCCCAGCGGAACCACGCTCATGCCCATGCCCTGTAGGGCCCGGCCCGCCACCATGGGGGCGAGTGAGTCCGTCAGTGCGCAGACCAGGGAGCCGAGCACCAGCAGGGCGATGCTGATGAGCAGCAGGCGCCGCTTGCCGTAGAGGTCGCCGAGGCGGCCGATGACCGGTGTGGCCACCGCGCCCGCGAGCAGGGTCGCCGTGATGGTCCAGGAGGCGTCGGCGGCATTGGTGTGCAGAAGGCGTGGGAGGTCGGGGAGGAGTGGCACGACCAGGGTCTGCATCAGCGAGACCGTGATCCCCGCCGCGGCGAGTACGCCGATGACTGCGCTGCTGCTGCGGGTGGTTGATGCGGTCGAATGGTGCTTGCTCACGAGGCGGACTTCCTACGATGCGCCGAACGGCAGACGAACGGGGAAAGGTGGCGGGCGACATGAAGGGCCGGGGAGATGTATCAGGGGGCGCGCCGATGGCTCATCTGCATCCACGGATGCAGATGACAGGCGCGGCTGACGGCGCACCGATGCTCGGCCCGGTCAGCCGCGCCGGCAGCGACGGCACCGTCTCGGCCGCCCGGCCGAGACGGTGCCGGTCTCAGGTCACCAGGTCACCGGCAGTTCGAACACGCCGTTGATGTTTGCCCACGTCTTGAACGGGACGTCTTCGACAGGGACGGCCAGTCGCAGCGTGGGGATGCGGCGCAGCAGCGTCTCGAAGATCACGTGCAGTTCCATGCGGGCGAGCGGTTGGCCCATGCACTGGTGCACTCCGTAGCCGAAGGCCATGTGGTCGCGGGCCCGGCGGTGGATGTCGAATCGGTCCGCATCGGGGTAGTGGGCGTCGTCTCGGTTGGCGGCGAAGTTGAGGGGGATGATGCCTTCCCCTGCGGGGATGACCACGCCACCGACGTCGATGTCCTCGGTCGCCACGCGCGTGACCACCAGGTGGACGATGGTGAGATAACGCAGCAGTTCTTCGATGGCGTGGGGAATGAGTGCGGGGTTCTGTCGGAGTTCAGCGAGCTGGTCGGGGTGTTGCAGCAAGGTCAGGGTTCCCAGCGCGGTCATGCTGGCGGTGGTGTCGTGGCCCGCGATGGTCAGCACCAGGGCAATGTTGGCCACCTGCTCGGGCGGGATGACGCCTTCCCGGGCCGCCTTGACCAGCTGCCCCAGGATGTCGTCGCCGGGGTCCTCGGCAGCTTCCCGCGCAGCGCCCAGCCGGGACACGTATGCATGGAGTTCCGCGTGCGCGTCCCGGGCCTGGTCCATGACGGTGGGGTCGGAGCCGTCGCCCCGGTGTCCCAGCTGCTCGGCGATCTTGTTGAAGAACGCTTGGTCCTCCACCGGTACGCCCAGGATCCAGCTCAGTACGGTGGAGGGCACCGGCAGCGCCAGCGCCTGGACCAGGTCGATGGGGCGGTGCGGGCCGGTGAGCATCGTGTCGATGGCCTCGTCGACCAGCGTCTGAACCGCGGGTCGCATCGCCTCCACTCGCTTGACCTGAAAGTTCTTCGACAGCAGGCGCCGGTAGAGGGTGTGCTCCGGCGGGTCCATCCGCAGGAAGGAGCGGGTGCTGCCCTGCTCCGATTCCTCGTGCTTGGAGAAGATCAGGGGGAATCCCGGGTGGCGGATGTCGGCGCTGACCCTCGGGTCGCCCAGTACGGCGCGGACGTCGTCGTAGCGGGTGACCAGCCAGGCCGTTTCGCCGGCCCTGGTGGTCACCTTGGTGACCGGGCGCTCCTCTCGTAGCCAGGCGTAGATCTCCGGCGGGTCGAAGGGGAGGCGGGGCCAGGGGAAGGGCTTGGCGAGGGTGGCTTGCGCGGTTTCCGGATTCATGTCAGGCACCTGTCTCACAGACTTCGAACGAAGTGGTTTCCAGCAGTTGCTGCCGGTACCGGCGGAGGTGTTTGGGGCTGTTCCAGCCGAGTACTGCGGCGGGACGGCCGGCCGCGTGGAAGAGGGCCACGAACGCCCCTTCGGCGGGGTCGCCCTCGACGACGGTCATCTCGGCTCCGGCCGGGATCACGCCGTACACCTGGATCTTGACCTCGTACTGGTCCGTCCAGAAGTACGGAAGCGGGTCGTACGTCTCCACGTTGCCGTGGAGCAGATTGCGGGCCGCCACGATGCCCTGCTCGGTGGCGTTCATCCGGTGTTCCAGACGCATCCGCCGCCCATAGCGGGCACTGAGCCATGAGGCGACGTCTCCGGCGGCGTAGACGCCGGGCGCGGCCTGGCAGTAGGCGTCGCACGTCACCCCGTCCGCGAGGGGGACAGTGGAGGAGCGCAGCCACTCCACCTGTGGTGTGGCGCCGATGGCGACCAGCACGCAGTCGGCGTCCAACAGTGTGCCGTCGCCGAGCCGTACGCCCGTCACCCGCGCGCCGCCGACCAGGTCCGTGACGCCTCGCCCGGTGTACAGCCGCACGCCACGTTCGCGATGCAGTCCGGCAACCAACGCGCCTGCCTGTGTACCGAGTTGACGTTCCATGGGGACTGGTTGCGGGTCTACGACGCTGACGTCCAGGCCGAGGTCGCGGACAACTGCAGCGGCCTCAAGCCCCAGGAAGCCGGCGCCGATCACGACCACGCGAGGTTCTTGCCACAGGTGCTCACGGAGTGCGGCGGCATCGTGCTCACCGCGCAGGACGTGGACGCCGTCCAGGCCTTCTGCGAACGGCAGTCGACGCGGCGCGACTCCCGTGGCAATCAGGAGGCCGTCGAAGGGCAGTTGCCCGCCCTGGTCGAAATGGACCGTGCGCCCTGGCAGGTCGAGTCCCCTCGCGCGGCATCCGGTGCGCAGTTCCACGTCGAGTCCGGCGTAGTGGTCCATGGGGCGCAGCAGCAACTGCGGGAAGTCCCATGTGCCGGCGAGGACTTGTTTGGACAATGGTGGACGGTCGTAGGGCGGGCTCGACTCACCGCCTATCAGGGTCAGCCGCCCGGTGAATCCCTCTCGGCGTAGGGTTTCGACGCTGGTGAGCCCGGCGGCTCCCGCGCCGACGACAACGATGTGTTCCGGACCTTCCAAGCTTTTCGGTGGTGGCATGGCGGGGGTGTTCACCTCACGCCTCGGCCCTGATTGCGGCTGCGGGGCACAGCTGAACCGACTGCTGCACCGCCTCCCGCTCGGTTTCGCCCGGCTGTTCCTTCAACAGCACCACGACACCGTCGTCGTCCTGGTCGAACACGGTGGGGGCGACCAGGACGCACTGCCCGGACGCGACACAGCGCTCTGCTTCTAGGCGTACTCGCATCAATAGCCTCCTTCGGCCGGCGCCGCGCGGTCTCGCGACGCCGATGGATTTCCACTGGATCGGTCGAACAGTTGGTGGGGCGTGTCCTGCCGTGCGAGGTGGTGCTCGACGGTGGTGCTCCCGCCGCGCCTTGCCCGGTTCCCTGAGGGGCACGCCAAGGCGGCGAGTCACGCCCCACCAATTACAGACGGACTTCGTCTGTAATTGGTGGTGTGACGCTATGTCTCTGAGCTTCAAGCTGTCAAATGAGGAGGGAACAGGCTCTTGACCAGCGGACCCGCGCCAGGCCGGTGGCACGTCCCTGTCGTGCGTAGAGCTCCCGGCCGTTGGACGTTCCGTCGTGTCGCAACCCCACGCAAGCTCCTTCGGCAGGCTGCCTTCGTCGGGCCGGCCCTGGCGGCCAGCTCGCTCTCCCACGGAGACTTCTCGGGCGGACGAGGAGGGCACGACTGCCTGGCTCGCTCGCGCTGCCGGTCCTCACCCAGGCCGATTTGTCGGTCTGCCGCAGGCGCCGCAGCGCCGGCGGCAACTGGCCGAACCGCAGGGTGGCGGCCTTCTGGCGCTGTCACGGCGATCTTCCTGGACAGCCCGTCGGGCTTCGCCCGGTCGACCGGAAACCGTAGCGTGGCACTCAGTGCGCCGGCTCGGGTGGGAGGGGCAGCTCGGCCTTCGGGCGGACCGACCATGGATCACTGACACGGGCGCGGCGGCGGGCTCTTTGCGGCCATCCTTGACAGACCGACCCACGAATTGCTCAGCATCGTCGCGGAAGCCCACGCCGCTGGACTTCTCCACGATTGCTGCGGCCGACTGGTCTTCCGCCACGATCTCCTACGGCACGCCCTTGCCGACGCCGTACCCGCCTCGACCCGCGCCATGCTGCACGGCAGGACCGCTTCGACTCTCGCCGCCGCCGGAGCGGCACCTGAGCGGGTCGCGGAGCACCTGCTCAACGCAGCACCCTCCGGCGGCGAGTTCCTGATCACCTGGCTCATGGACTGCGCTGCACCGCTCACAGCCCGGGCACCCGTCATGGCGCTCCGTCTGATCGACCTGACCATGGAGTTCTCCCACCCCTGACGATCCACGCCGTGCCCGACTCCACGTGCACCGCGCTGTCGCGGAGCTCTCTGCGGCAACCTGGCCGAGGCGGAAGAAACCGCCCGCTGCGCGCTGGCCGGAAATCCGCCCCCTGGGTGTCAGGCTTCCCTCCGCTGGGTCATCGTCCACGCCACCTTCGCTCGTCGACGCCCCGACCTCGCCTCTCGTCCAGGCGCCGCCCGCCACCTGCACCAACGCTGTCCGGCCATGGCAGACTCGTCCTCGTGCCCCAAGACACCCCCAGCAGAAAAGGGCCCGGCCGCCCTGCCGATCCGGACATCGAGCCGCGGATTCTGGCCGCCACACTCGACGTCTACCGAGAGGTCGGCTGGTCCGGGCTGACCCTGGACCTGGTGGCACGACGGGCCGGCGTCGGCAAGGCGGCGCTGTACCGACGCTGGGACAGCAAAGAGAAACTGATTGTCAGCGCGCTCGCCTCGCAGCGCTTCACCGACGAACTACCCGACACCGGATCACTGCGCAGTGACCTCATCGCCACCACCGGTGTTCTGCGCCAGTCGTTCTTCGGCCCAGCCGGCCTGGTGCGACTCCGCGCGGCAGTCGAGGCCAAGATCTACCCCCAGCTGTTCGGACAGGCCGTGGCCGAGCTGAGACATATGCACAGCAAGGCAGTTGCGGAGATCCTCCGCCGAGCCGTCCAGCGCGGCGAAGTCGCCGACGACTCCACCACCCCGCTCATCCTGGAAACCGTGATCAGCACCCTGATACAGCGCTTTCTGGTCACGCCCGTCGACGAACAGGCCGACTTCGAGGCGGACTACGCCGATAACGCAACACAACTGGTGGACTTTGTCCTCGCCGGCGCCCACTACCGCCCGTCCAGCACAGTCACCGAAGGCACGTAGCCCTCGCGCCGCGCGCCTGCCTCAATCGGACCGAGTCTTCACACCCGCCGTCACCGCCCCTATGGATCGTGGATGCGAGGCGACGGCGTCGGCCCTATGACCGCCGGCCACCGCGCCCTGCGGATGGCCGGCGCTGACCACTGAGATCGTCTCAACTGGCTTGATCACTAGGCTGCGGCGTCATGGCGATAGCTACCGAGTCAAGGGCATCCCCGGCGTCAAGGAGCGTTCCTTCGACGCCCTCCAGGACGCCAAAACCTGGCTCGCACAGGTCCAGACCGACGCACGCCGAGGCGAGTTCGTCGATACCCGCGACGGGCCATCTCCCTCAAGGACCACATCGCGACCCACTGGTGGCCCACCCAGAGCGGTGACCCGTCCACGATCGAACGGATCGAGCAGAGGATACGCCGGCACATCGTGCCCCACCTGGGGCTCGGCCGCTCAACGCCATCGGCACGGAAGTCCTGCGCCACTGGAAGAAGCGGCTGGAGAAGGACCTCGGTCCGACCTCGATCCGTCTGGTCCGGGCGACGCTCTCCAGAGTTCTCTGGGCCGCCGTCGAGGACCGTCTCCTCGGACGCAATCCATGTCGGTCCAGCACAGTCGGTCCTCCGGCCCCCCCACCCCCGGCAGTGGCCGCGTAGGTTCGCCGGGTTGGTGGTCGTGACGGTTGGACGTGCGGTGACGTCCATTCGACCGCTGGAGGCGCGGTGGCTGAGCCTGTCCGTATCCGCAGATTGACCGACAAGGAGGGGCAGAAGCTGAAGCAGATCGTGCGCCCCGGCAGCTCACAGAAGGACGACTCAGGAGGTGGACGGCTCGATCTCCCCCGCAAAGACGATGACCTGGTCGATGAGGCTCCGCCGCAGATGGACGACGTCCGTTCCCGCCAGACGGGGGCCTCCATCCGGTGTGGTGAAGACCCACTGGTACCGGGCCCACTCGTGCGGCATGTCCACCGCCGAGCTGCGCACCATCGTGCCGGTCCCCGCCGGGTGGCGCCGGATGTCCAGCACGAACCGCTCGACCGCCGCGATTCCTTCGCTGCGACCCAACGGCCCCCAGAAGACCACGTCTGAGGTCAAGGCCTGGGAGAGCAGGGCAGTCACATAGCTGTCGTCCGAGGCGTTGAACGCGGAGATGAATGTGTCGATCGCGGAGCGTGCCGTCTCTTCCTGCATGCCCCAGTAATACCAGCCGTTGCGCGTGCGCTCGTCCCGCGAGCCGCCTTCCGATCACGGTGGACCATCCCGGTCACAGCAGGCGGTACGGGAGGCACTGCCCGACCGCTACCGACTCTTCAACTCCTAGGTGTGGAAGCCCGCTCTGGCCACGGCGGGGGTGATCGCACCGCTGGAGGAAGGCAGCGTCGACGGTGCTCGCGTGTGGGAGCCGTCCCGAGAGCACGGCTTCCACGCCCCGCGTCACGTCTTCGCCTCCGAGGAACTGGAGGTCGGCGAATCGATCGTCTCCCTGGCACGCTGGCCGGGGCACTCCGACCCCGGGTTCACGCTGCGGAAGTACTCCCACTTCCTGCCTCGCGCCGGCGCACGGGGAAGTGCCGCCATCGACGCGATCTTCGCGGAGCCGTAGCCGGTCGGCGGGCCTGCGAAGCGTGGCCCGTAGCCCCGCCCCGGGCCCAAAGTCCCAGAGAAGTCAGAGATGCCGCCGCACCCCTCCCTGCCCCGCTAAGTAGCAGGTCAGACGGGGGTGTGGCGGCACCCGCCCCTCAGATGTCCCGGAAGAGACCAGGGGGCGCCGTGACCTGTTGTGATGGAGGGTTACGCGCTCCTGACGTGCGTGAATGACCTTGCGGCTGTTTCAGGCTCATGCCTGTTGACGCAGCCGGAAGTCCCAGAAAAGTCCCAGGGGTCTCCCGCTGCCCGGAGTCGGTCTTTCGGTCCCACGCACGGTGGGGAGCCGGTGCCGCCAGCGTCAGGTCAGTGGTGGTTGTTTTGTTTCGAGTCGCCGCGCCGCACACGAGGACGTTCCGGGAGGCGTGAGCCGGGCTCTCGGGGTCGGCAAAGACCTGGTCGAGCACAAGCTCGGCCAGCTACCGCAGTATCTGCGGGCTGGGATTGCCGCTCGCTGTTATGAGCCACCAGGTGATTCAGCCGCTGGTCAGGTGGTCCGCTCACTGCGAAGCCGTGGCAGGCGCTGGCGACACGGCGTTCATAGTGGTGCCGACCTCCTGAAATGGTGTCTGTGGCCGCAATTGGCGCAGGCATTGGACGACGGTGAGGGGTGCGGGTCTCTGCCGCCTGGCCGGACGGCGCCGCTGACGGCCCGGCCCGCCGAATCCGGCGGCGGGCCGGGCCGTCAGCGGGTCACGTTCAGTGGACGAGTTGGATCTCAGTGTGCGTACCGGCAGCGTCTACGCCCGGATAGAGGCTGACCGCCCCGCTCGCCCACCGCACCATGATGTCGTTGGCCCGGTCGTTGGCGGCGAAGGCACCGGCGGCTACCACCGTCGCGTTCTTCCAGAAGGACATCCGTGGGCGGACGCTGATGTCGCCGTGGAAGCCATCGGCATCGACGCCTGGATAGATGCTGGCGGCACCGTCCGACCACCGGACGAGCAGGTCCGCCGTCTTCTTACCGGTGAACTCGCCCGCAGTGATCTGATCCGCTTCCTTCCAGGCTGTGTTCGCCTTCATCAGTGTCTTCTCGGCATTCAGACCATTGGTGGCGAGATCGCTGTTGAGCGTGACCCGGCCGTCGTCCCAGGTCACGATCATGTCGTCGCGCTGGGCGTTGGCCGTGTATCGGCCCATGGCGATCTGCCGGGCGTGCGGCCATTTGTCGTTCTTCGGCTTGGCGAGCTGCTTCTCCGCGTGGAAGCCGCTCTTGTCGACGTGGGCGTACTGCGTCAGCTCCCCGTCGCCCCAGCGCACGATCAGCCCGTCCGTGCCGCCCCCGAAGCCGGCACCGGTGAACTGTTTGGCGTACTGCCAGATGCTCGTCTTGCCCGGCTTCGGCGGTGCCGCCAGCTGGTACTCGGTGGAGAAGGGGCCTCGGCCGTCCCTCTCGTCGGAGCCCTGGTAAAGGGTGACCTCCGCGTCGGTCCAGCGCACGATCATGTCCATGTGCCGGGTACCGCCGGCCGAGCCGCCGGTGAAGTACCCCGTGGCGATGTGGGTCGCCTTCGCCCATGGTGCGCCGGCGAAGGCCGGACGGTATCGGACGTTCTGCACCCAGGAGTTCAGGTTGTCCACGCGGGTGCTGGTCGCGTCCCTGCGCGTCTCAGCCGCGTCGACGCCGAAGCAGCCCGCCTGCCAGGATGTGCTGTTGAGGGCGACCAGCTGCGGTCGTCCTGACACGGTCCGGAAAGCGGGGCCGCCGGTGTCGCCCGCGCAGATGGCGGCATTGGCGGGGTCCGCCCCGCCGATCTTCAACGAGGTGGTGTCCGCCGCCTTCACGGTGAACTCGGCGGAGTGCAGGCGCTCGGGTGCCCATTCGTCCTCGGTGCGCCCGTAACCAGTGACCCGCAGTGTCTCGCCCTGCGCGGCGGGATCGGCCGCGACCGTCACCGGTGTGATCCCGGAGACCGGCTTGGCCAGTCTCGCCATGACGACATCCCGGTCCGCGTGGGGCACGAGTTCCACGATGTCCGCGATCTGCCCCTTGTCGCCACTCATATCGGTACGGCCGATGGTGGCGACGGTCTTCAGCTTCGGGGCGCCGGGCTCGACTTTGGTGTTCTGATCGGGCCGATCGGCGAAACACCGGGCG
This sequence comes from Streptomyces sp. TM32, assembly GCF_004122755.1. Classification (NCBI taxonomy): domain Bacteria; kingdom Bacillati; phylum Actinomycetota; class Actinomycetes; order Kitasatosporales; family Streptomycetaceae; genus Streptomyces; species Streptomyces sp. TM32. The sequence continues at coordinate 3,768 of NZ_SDIG01000037.1, read as the reverse complement.
GCGGTTATCACCCATCGCGGGTCGACCAGCGCTCCGGTGCAGCTGCGCTGGCCACCGAGGTCGAGCTGCGCGGTGAAGGCGTAATCACCGTCCTTGACCGCCGGGCCGACCACGGCGTGGGCCGGTGCGGCAGTGAGCAGACCTGCCGCGATGCCGGCGGTGAGGACTCCGGTTAACCACGCCAGGCGTGGCTTCCTGCCGAACATCTGTGTCTCCCTCTGGAGTTGTGGGAATGCAGCGAGAGCCGGGCAGCGGCGAGCCGCGCCTGCTTTCGTCGGACCGGTACTGCGGGGCGTCACTCACCTGGTGGCGACGAGTTCCAGCAGGGTGTGGTCACGGTGGGTGGGGTCCGCAGTCTCGCCCACCGGGGTCCAGGCGTTCTTCGTGATGTCGAAGGACACGTCGCGGTTGTTCACCGTCATGTTGGCGCGGAGCTTGTAGTCGTTGCCCTTGATGCCGTAGACCCGCGGGAGCTCCATGCTCAGATAGCCCTTCTTCCCGGTGACGCGGAAGCAGAACTTCCCCAAGTCGCGGGTGGACATCTCGACCAGATCGGGACGGCTGTCGCAGGTGGCGAGCACGATGTGCCCGTCACCGCGCTTGAGGAGGATGCCCTTCTCCTTGAAGATCTTGTCGGCCTGCGGATAGGCGAAGTCTTCGACCGCCGACGGTTCCGTCGTGGTTCCCGGGTCGTCCGGCTGGTCCGTGGCCGCTGCCACGGCTGCGCCCTGCATCACCGCGGCAGCGGCCACAATGCCGGCGGCCAGCAGTCGGGAAGATCGCTTCATGGTTCCTCGCCCTCGTCACGCAGTGCATGGAAATGCCGCATACGAGACACGTATGCGGGGCCCGGCGCCGGGAACTCAGGAGGCACGCTCCCGCGTCGCCGGCCGGGTGACGGCAGGCGAACTCCTCGACCAATCAGGCTAATTCGCCTATTGGTATCACCTGGATCCGCTTTCCACGATGCCTGCCAAATGTGGCATGAGCCACACATCGCAGCAGTGTTGGTGATTTGAGCTTCGAATTGTTCTGATCTGCTGTGATGTCCGACTCCTGGCGATGATGCGACCGTTGCCTCTTCGGTACCTACTCGTGACGAGTCGTCGTACTTGGCTGGATCACCCTCGTGTGGTTCTCCGCGTCCGATTCGCTGTGGAAACATACGCGGCCGCGACGCTTGGCGTCGGAAGACAGGCCCGTCGACGGGCCCTGCACAGTCTCGAGGGGATATGCGAAGACAGAGAACTCGGTTATTTCGAGAGGGCAGTACACGATCCGCGGTGACGTTCGCGATGGTTCTGGCCCTCTGTACAGGGGTGCTGGGTACCACTGTGGCCGTGGCGGCGCCCTCGGCGGCGGCCGCCGAGGCTCAGCCTCCCCTCAGCGAACGCGCCAGAGCGGTCGAGGCCTGGCGGACAGGAGGCCGGGCCACCAGGGAAGCCGCCGAGCGGGCCCTGACCGGCTCCGACACGGACATCACGGCGTTTCTCGGCGAAGGCCGGCGGCTCGCAGCCGAGGAGGACGACCGGCTGACGGTGCTGCGCATGCTGAACTCCAGCGGCAAGGGTGTGCGCGACGCCGCTCAGGAGGCGCTGAAGACGCCTGAAGCCACCCGGGAATTTCTGGCCTCGGGCATTCGGAAGCCCTTCGCGGATGACCAGCGGGTCGCCGTCCTGCAGGCCATGAACGACGGCGCCAAGGCGGTGAAGGAGGCCGGGCAGAAGGCTCTCGACGACGGTTCCGCCGATGCGCTCGCGGGGTTCCTGGCATCCGGGCAGTACAAGGCCCAGCGTGAGGACGACCGGGTCGAGACTCTGAAGATCCTGAACGACGGCGGACCCGAGGTGAAGAAGGCCGCCCAGGCGGCACTGGGCGGCTCGGCCGAGGACATCAAGGAGTTTCTGGACAACGGTCAGCATGTGGCGCGCTCCCGCGACCAGGAGACACTGACCGTGGCTCAGCTCGCGGACACGGCCGCGGAAGCCGGCAAGCGGGCCAAGCGGGAAACCGACGCCGCCAAGGAGGCCGCCTCCCGCGCTGAGGACGCCGCGCGTCAGGCCAAGGAGGCTGCACAGCGCGCGGCCAGGGAAACCGCCGCGGCCAAGGACGATTCCCAGCGCGCGGCGGGGGCCGCGGGCAGGGCGGCGGACGCGGCGGACGCGGCCGCAAATGCCTCACGCACTGCCATTCAGGCGGCCAACACCGCCACTTCTGCGGCCCGCACAGCTGCGAACGCCGCTTCCGCCGCGGCCTCGGCAGCAGCCGCCGCCGGGCAGGCGGCATCGCGCGCCTACCAGTCGGCGAACGCCGCGGCCCAGGACGCGAGCCAGGCGTCGACCGCCCGGAAGGCGGCCCAGGACGCCCGTGCCGCCGCGGCCGGCGCACGCACCGCCGCGGATGCCGCGCTCAACGCGATGAAGGCCGTCTTCAACGCCGTCAACTCCGCGCAGTCGGCGGCCAGCGCCGGCACCCACGCGGCAGCGGCAGCGACTGCGGCGGCCGAGGCAGGGACCTATTCGGCGACGGCGGGTGCGGAGGCACACCGCGCGGCGGTGGCCGCGGTCAGGGCCCGGCGGGCAGCAGCCACCGCGACCCGGGCCGCCAATGCGGCCGAAACGCTGGCCAATACAGCGGCCGCTGCGGCGAAGGAAGCCCACACTGCCGCGGACAGCGCCGCCAAGCACGCCGATGCGGCCGCCGACGCGGCCGAGGACGCCGCACAACACGCCGGCCAGGCCGACCGGTGGGCGGACAAGGCCAAGAAGTGCGCCACCGCGGCGATCAGCGCGGCCAACGACGCCGGCAAGGCGGCGCAGCAGGCCCGCACCGTCGAGCAGACCGCACGCAAGGCCGAAGCCGCCGAGCTGGACGCCGACAAGGAACAGGCCGTCCAGTCTGCCGAGGACCTCAAGAACAAGGACAAGGAGCAGGACGAGGACCTGTCCTGGGAGCGGGCCGAATCGGCCCGGCAGGACAAGGAGACCGAACAGCTCCTCGCCGAGGCGACAGCGAAGGACACCGACGCGGGTACGGCCGTCACCAAGGGCCGCCGGGCCGCCATGCGGCTGATGGTCACCGGAGGTCCCTGGACGCAGCAGGCCGCAGCGGATGCGCTGTCCGGTGCCGGCGCCGACGTCCAGCAGTGGCTGCTCGCCGGCCGCAGGGTTGCGGCCGAGCAGGACGATCGTGCCCGGGTCGGTCACCTGGCGGACTCGGACAGGCCGAAGGTGAGGAAGGCGGCACTGGTTGCCCTGTCCGGATCGCCCGACGACATCAAGGAGTTCCTCACCACGGGTCAGCACACGGCACAGGCTGACGACTACCGTGTCGAGATCCTGCAGCTGATGAAGGACGGCGGGCCCTCGGTCAACGAGCGGGGCAGCGCAGCCATCGATGCCGGGACCGCCGACCGGCTGCGGGAGTTCCTCGACGTAGGCCAGTACGCGGCTCGCGAGGTGGACGACCGTGCCGAAACCTTACGGATCATGCACCAGGGCGGTGCTCGTGTGAAGGCCGCTGCCGAGGTCGCGCTGGCCGGTCCGCCGTCCATGCTGCGGGACTTCGTCGGCGTCGCCCACTTCAAGGCGGCCAAGCAGGATTTCGACGCCGCGGTCCACGTGGCGGAGGTCAACCGCCTGGTCGCCAACGCGCAGCGCTCCGCCGCGACGGCCAAGAAGAACGCCGCGCAAGCAGCCGAAGCCGAAGCCAGGGCGCGGCATGCGGCGGACGAGGCGAACAAGTACGCCAAGCAGGCACGGGACTCGG
>NZ_SDIG01000036.1:0-46580 GCF_004122755.1 Streptomyces sp. TM32 | reverse complement strand
CTCCGATCAGCACCGATACCCCTGTGCCACACGTTCCAGCGACAACAAACGTGACAACACGTCACATACCGCCCTCTTAGGCGGCGGAGGGCTCGGTAGGGGACGCCTCGTCCTTGGTGTCCTTCGGGTCCGACGCCTCGGGCCACAGAAGCTTGCGTACCGGCTCGGTGATCTTCATGAGTTCTTCGTCGTCCTCAAGCGGCAGCAGATCCAGCGACTCAAGGGACGCGCTGGGCAGCGGCAGGTCGTAGGACCAGTCGATGATGAGGATGGCGAGGATGCCGTCCGTCATCTCGTAGGCCATCGCCAGCGGCCGGTCGCCGTCGCCGGTGACGCTGGCGACCGCCCGCTTCTTGTCTCCGCGGCGCAGGGTCTTCGGGTCGCGGAGCTGGACCCAGGCGCCGGAGGGCAGCGTGTGGCGTTCGGTGGTGGACATGAGGGTGCTCCGAGGGTGTGAGGGTTGGGGTGGTTCGGATCAGAAGCCGGTGGCGTTGTTGGTGACCGAGATCTTGATGGGGCTGTAGCCGCCGGATCCGCCCGCGTTGGTCGTCGAGAGGACGGAGACCCATGAGCCACCGTATTCGACAGCTGCCTTGGTGCCGTCGGGGTCGACGTCAACGAACGCTGCGGTGGCGATGTCGAATTGGATGGCGATCCGGTTGACGCCGGTGAGGCCGTTGTCGATGACCATCTGCAGCTGCGGCTGGGTGTTGTTCAGCATGTACAGCAGCGGCGACTCATCGGACGCGACGAAGTTGAGCTTCCCTTCAACGCTGACGCCGCCGCGCTGGATGATGTACGGCGACTGGACACCGGTGGTCGTGTAGTAGGGGTTGAGCTCCCGCTTGATGGTGATCTCACCATCGGTGATCGTGTTCAGGAGCGTGCCGCCGGATGCGGGTCCGCCGATCCCCGCAGTCATGCGCCACGACGCCACTGGCAGGACCGTCGACGGGTTGGACACCGGCGCCGACCCGAGGGCCACCGACGGGTACGACGTAGCCTTCCCCGACCAGGTCAGCAGCTCGCTTTCCGCATTCCACTTGAAGGAGACCTCGGAGAAGCAGGCGCCCGGATACTGGCGGGCGCCACTGGTCGGGGTCGGGCCGAGGAAATGAGTCAGCGTGTGCGTGAGCGGCTGCCCGCTCCCGGAGTTCAGGAGGCTGTGGGCCTGCGTGTACGGGCCTGTCGACGGGGTGACCGCCTGGGCAGAGGCGTGCGCGTACTGCAGGGTGGAGCCGGTCAGCGGGATCGTGTACGGGCCAGCACCGGAAGGGGTGCCAGTGGTGGCAACCTCCGCGGTCGCACCGGTTCCGATCTGGACGACCGTTCCGTTGGGGATCGATGCCACGCACGAGATCGACGACGCGCCGGCCGCCGCGCTTGCGGCGAGCGTCGTCGCGCCGGTGCCAGTCGCGGTGGCGGTGACCGCCATGTCCCCGAGGACGTTGCGCAGGAAGTAGCCGATACCGTCCCCGTAGACCGGGCCACCGAGATCGAATTCGGCGGCCTTGACCCCGGCGATCTGCGCGAACGAGTCGGTGGCCATGGAGCCACGCCAGCTCTTGTCCTCAAGGAACTTGGGCTGGTCCTTCGGTTTGAACTCGTTCACCAGGACCGTGGCTGTCATCGCCACGGGCGTGCCCTGCGTGGTCTCGGGGGCGATGCCGACGAACTGCTTGGCGGGTGCGTATGTAGTGGGAGTCGGCACCGGTCACTCCTCGCTGCTGAGGGCCGGGGCGTTATCCGCGGCCTGATTCGGCTTGCTCTTACGGGTCTTGGCCCAGCGGCCGTCGTTCGGCGGGCCGAACGGCCAGTCGAAGACGGTGGCGGGGAGTTCCTTGCCGTCGTCGGCTTCGCGCACCGGATAGGCAGTCAGCGGCACATGCGGATAGACGCAAGCGGTCGGGTGCACGTACTCGTAGACGCCCGGGGCCGGGCCGTCCTGGTCCTGCGGCGCCGCCACGAGCTCCGGCGCGGCCGGGGCCGGGGCCGCTTCGGCTTCACGCGGGGCGCGGGTTTCGCTCGAGGCCGCCTCATCAGGGGCGTCCTTGGCCGGGGTGCTCTTCGTCGACATGGACGCTCCTATGCGTTAACGAACTCGATCGCCGCGAAAGACATTTCGAGGAAGCTCTTGGTCATCTCGGCTTTGGTCTCGGGCTGCCCGTAGCGGAAGTCGATGCCCGCCTGACCCGCATCAATGTGCTCGCCAGCCTGGAAGACGGCCCCGCCGAGGGTGCGGTCGAGGCGCATGTGCTCGACGAGGGCATCCCGCAAGGCGTACACGTCGTCCTGGGCGTCCTCCGCGTAGGCGGTCTTCGACCGGATGTAGCAGAGTACCTGCACCTCGTAGATGATCTGCTTCATGCCGCTGTGGGCACCACCGAGGGCGATGCGTTCCTCGTGGTGGCGTGGGATGAAAATGACGATCTGGCAGCCGGTGCGTGCCCCGGCGTCTTGGCCGTGGAAGTAGTCGGCGTGGTCGTCGCGCTTGGCCCAAGCCCTGCGGACGGTGCCGACGCCGGCAGAGGCCAGGGGTGATGACCGGTAGGTGCGGGTCTGCTCGTCATAGGGCCCGCCGAAGTAGCGACAGATGCCGTCGAGAGCAGTCTGAACGCTCACCGTCACCTCACCCGCTGATACGAGGAGAGGATCCGCCGCGCCTGATCGACCAGGCCCACGCCGGTGCGCCGGGAGTCCTTGCCGCGGGTGGTGGACGCCATGGCCGTGTCGGGGAACTCGTCCTCGGCACTCGTGTCCGGGCGCATCAGGAGCGCCGTGGTGTAGTTGACGATCGCGAGCCGAACATCGGGCGGCATGCCAGAGAAATCGTGGCCAGCCTCGTGGCTCCCCAGAGTGGGGGCGGCAAGCGGCACGCTCGTCGCGGCCGGCATGCCGGTCGGAGCCGGCGGCTGCCACACGGGCGACACCGTCACCGTCTCCTCGGCTCCCGGCTGCCAAATGCAGTATTGGCCACCAGGCTCGATGCCCGTGGGGTCGGCCACCTGCAAGCTCGTAGCGCCCACATCGGCTGCGGCAGCCAGCTGCGTCGAGACGTAGCCGGCCACATAGGAAATGCGGGCGAACGTCTCTGCACCCGGGGCTGCGCCGACGCCCACCTGCAGCGAGCCGGTCCAGGCCCCGGATGCACCGCCGAGCCCGATGACCATGTTGGCGCCGTCCTCGATCCACGCCTGCGGTGAGGCAATCGATGTGAGCGAGGTAGGCGACGAGCCGTACCCGACGGCCGTCACGGCGCTAACGGGCCCGCGTTCGGCGTGCACCCGGATCATGCCCGAGCGGTCGGTGCGTACCCGGCTGGACTGCGTGAAGAGGTGCGCACCGAGCGGCTGGTTGACCTCGTTGTCCGCCCAATCCGACGCTTGCAGCAGCAGGTTGGCGAGTACCGCGTCCTGGGCGGCCGGGTCGGGGTTGTCGGGGCGGAGACTGTCGAGGTCGAGGTAGGTGGGGTGGGCGCGGAACGCCGCGGCGGACACGTAGGGCGTGGTGGGCACGACGCCGCACCCCCTCTCGCTACTTTTCGCGGGTCCAGTTGCCGTGGGTGCAGCCGACCGCGGTGGCGTGCTCGGGCCAACCGTTCGGCATGCACTCGGAGCAGGGCTGGTCTGTCGTCTGCTGGTCGCCCTTCTCCTGGCCGTCCGGTTCCTCGGGCTCGGGGCCGTCCTCGGCGCCTGCCGACTCAGGCAGGGTGTCGCTGTTGTCGGGCGCGTCGTTTGTGTCGGCGGAGTCGCCCGTCGCGGGCTGCTCTTCCGTCTCCGGCCCACCGGTCGTCTGCTGGTCTTCGGCCGCTTCGGGCTTGCTGGCGGCACGCTTCCTGGGCGGCATCAGCCGGCCTCCTTCTCGCAGGTGCCCCCGCATCGGGAACAGGACTTAAAGAACGCCCCGAAGCCGCATGTGGTGCAGCGGTATCCGCCGTGGGTGCGTCCGCCGAGGTTGGCGGGGAACGCCCCGTATTGGCGGAGAGCCTTCTCGTGCTGGGGGTTGTCGACCGTGACGGTGCCGTCGCGGCCGGGGGTGTAGGCGGTGGTAGCGCCCGTCTGGGCGCCCTTGATGTCGATGCCGCGCATGGCACCGTCGGGCATGCACAGTCGTGCCATGGTGAAGCTCCTTGAGGGTGCCCGCGGCCCCGCACCCTCGAGCGGGGCCGCGGGCGATCGGGGTCAGGCAGCCTTGATGCCGGTGATCGCGCCATTCCAGGCGGGGGCGTAACAGAGCAGCGTCCCGAACCAGTAGGAGCTCGACTCGAACGCGAACTGGTTGACGGGCCAGTCGATGCCCATCAGGTCCTGGACGTTGAAGACCGACCAGACGTCGCTGACTTCGGAGTCCGGGATAGGGAGACTGTCGGAGAGGACGACCGAGCTGCCCTGCGGCATCCACGGGTGCACCTCGACAGCGACGCCCTTGCCCGTCACCTCGTTGATGATGGTGTTGACGACGTCGCCGATGGTGACACCCGTCAACTGGTCCTGGGTGATCGTCATCCGGTAGTTGCTGGACGACGAGCCCTTGAGTGCGTCGCTGAGCTGCTTGCGGTCGGAGCCGTTCAGCAGGGTCCGGTCCGGGTCGGCCTTCACGCTGTTGTAGAGCGACACGAACGCGTTCTGCCATTCCACGCCCGGGTTCGTCGTCGACAGGACGGCATTCAGTCGGTTGACGTAGCCGGAGTCCGCACCGGTGCAGATCGGCAGGATGCCGTCGTATCCGGAGGCGTAGGCGGTGGTGTCGGCAGTCACGGTCGACGCGGCGGTACCGGAGGTCGGCAGGGCGCCCTGCAGGGTGAAGGTGTTGGTGCCGCTCTTGCCGGCGTACCAGCGGGCGGCGTCGCCCGGATCCGAGGATCCGGTGGAGACGTACACCCGCATGCCGGTCGCACCGGCCGGCAGGGTGACGGTTACATCGACGACCTGCGTGGACGGGGCGACGGTGGCGGCCGAGGTCAGCACGGACTGGCCGAAGTCACCGGCGTCCGAAGTGACCTTGACGTAGATGTTGGTCGAGACGCCGGTCAGCGCGGTCTCACCGGCAGCCGCGGAGCGGGCGGTGAGAGCCAGACCCGTCGGGGCAGCGACCGGTCCGAGGAAGCCGTTGCCGGCCGTGCCGCGGCCCATGAGGAGCATGCGCTCCTCCAGCAGCATGCTGGAGTACATCAGGCTGGTGCGGGACAGCTGCCGAATGTCCTGGTAGCCCTGCCCGGCGTACTGCGCGGACCAGGTGACCTGGTCGGACACGGAGAACTGGCTGTACGACACGTTCTTGTCGTAGCCCGCGTAGGAGATCTTCGGTCCGCGGGCGTAGTACAGGCTGTTCGAAGCCCCGCCGGGGGCGAAGTTGTTCTGGGTGCTGTCAGCGATGCCCGGGTGGATGTTGCCGACGCCGCCGCTACCGGTGCCGGTGAACCCGCTGATGACCTTGAAGCGGTGGGAGAGGCCGATGCCCTTCTTCCGCGGGATCCGGTTGCGCAGCGGTGTGGGGCGCGGCGTCAGCATCTTCGAAGGCGCCTCAAGGTCAAAGGCGACCAGGCCACCCGCCACGGGGGACGACGTGGTCAGGTCCTTGACGAGGTCCGGCTGCTGCGACTTCAACTCGTCCAGCGCACCCGTGATGGACGCGAGGGACTCGGCAGACAGGCCCTTGGCGATGTCCGGGCTGGACATCGCCTTGGTGATGGCGCCGTAGGCACTGGTGGGCTGCTGGTCAAACGAGATGCCGCGGCCCTCGGAGAAGGCCTGGACGACATCGCCAGGGCCGAGCGTGCGGCCGGGGGCGTTGGTGACGGCAGCCATCAGCTCGTCGAAGCGAGTGGAGACCTCCGCTTTGCTGAGCTGCGGGGCCTCCGGGGAGTCACCGAAGAGAACTTCGGCCTTGGGCAGAGCCATCACTGGCTCCCTTCATGCGAAAGGCCCCACACGGGGCCAGGAGTCTGGTGGAAGGGTGCAGGCGGTTAGGCGTCGGCCTTGGCGAGGAGCGCCTTGGCGCGGTCGCGGTAGCCGTCCCGGAGGTCGCGGTCGGCGACCTGGTCGGCCTTGGCCATCAGGGTCTTGGCCTCCGCGCGCATGCGGTCGGCGTCGGATCCCTTGGCCTGCGCCTGCTGTGCTGCGGTGCGAGTGAGCGCGGGTCCGCCCGCTGTGGGCATGGCCCGGAACTCCTCGATGGCAGCGTTCGCCTTCGCCAGCTCTGCCTCGAGCGCCTTGGTGCGCTCCTCTGAGGCTTCGGCGGCCTGTGCGACTGCAGCCTTGACGAGTTCGGCCACATCGGCCTTCGTCACTGCGTCGGTGGGCTGCTCACCGTCGGTGGGCTCGCCCTCCTCGGTGGTGTCTTCCTCCGGCTTGTCGCCTTCGGTGGTCTGCGCCGCCCCGCCGGACGGTGCAGAAGTCTCGGTGGAGTCCTCCGTCGCCGGGTCGACAGCGTCGGACTTGGAGGCAGCAGAGGCCTCTTCGTACTCCTCGTTCTGCTTGAACCAGGCCAGGGAGCGCACGGCGGAGAGCAGCAGGTCGATGTCGCACGCTTCGTTAAGGTTGCCCTGGGCGAGGGACTCGGCCTCGGCGATGATGAGCCGGGCGATGCAGGCGATGGCCTCGTCGGCGCCGGAGATGTCCGCGGCCTCGTCGTGCTCGCCGCCGTCGCCAGCCGACGTGACTGCGTCGTCGTCGGCACTGTCATCGGCCTTCGCCAGGGCGGGGGCGAGGGCGCGCACGTCGCGGAGCACCTGCTCGGCCTTCGCGGTCACCTCGTCGTCATCCGACTTGGTGGCGGTCTTGAGCGACCCGTCCGCATTCCAGTTCTTCGGCACCATGGCCTCCAGTCCGAGCGCCTTGGCGCGCTTCATGACGTGCTTACGGATCTTGTCGTGGTCGGCGCCGCCACGGCCCACCGCGCGGATGGCCTTCCGCAGGTCCGCCTTAGTTTTGATCGGGTACGAGCCATCAGGTAGTGCGGCTCCCTCGGCGGCGGCCTCGCGTCGCCCGGCCGCGGAGGTGTCAGCCTTGGCGACTTCCGTCGCGGTGACGGCTACGTTCACGACCAGCTGAGGTGCAGCATCGTCGTCGCTCTTCACCGTCTCTGCGCTAACCGTGGCGCCGCCGGCAGCGAGTTTGGCGAGCGCGTCCTTCACCGGAGCCGCGAGACGGTCGTACAGCTCCCGCGGCAGACCGAACGCCTCGGCGCTCGACTTCTCCACCAAGTGCGGGTCCTCGACGGGCTGAAGCTCGTCAGCGCCATCCGCCTTGGCCAGCGAGAAGATGCACTCGCTGTTCGCGGGCCGGTCGCACACACTCAGTTCGCACACGGTCCCGTCGGTGACGATCCCGTTCGGCGCCTCGGTCTTCCCCATCGCGATCTTGGGGTTTTTGATGCCGACAGAGAAGCCCTTGAGCACACCGTGCTTGACCTTCGCCACAGCCACCGGGTCAACGATCCGGGCCGTGACGTAGTGGGCTCCGTCGTCGCCCTTCGTTAGGCCGACACCGACGCCGACCGCCCGCTTGGCGTCATGCTGCTCCCGAACATTCGCCCCACTTCGGAACCATTCCGGCATCGCACGGTCAAGGAAGTCCGCGGCGAGTACCTGCTGGTCCCGGTCGAGCGCCGAGGATGCAGCGGGGCCGTAGACGACCACAGTGCCGTCGTCCTGTTCCTCCGACTTTGTGATGGGCGCCCACGCGTAGGCGACGTCCGGCTGTGGCATCGGTGACTCCTTCCGCGTGTCAGGCGGTGTAGGTGGTGAGTCCGGTCGAACCGGTCTCGGGGTAGATGGTGCAGCGGCATGAGGGGTGCCCTGGCGGGGATTGGGCGCCGTTCGGGAAGGCTGCGGTCAGCGGGATGGCGCCGACCCCTTCGTTGCGGAGGCAGACCTCACAGACGCGCTCATCGACAGCAGACAGCCACGACTTTGCCCCCACGCCGTTGGCTTGGTAGGTGGCCAGGGATGCTGCGGAGATGGCACGGGAGATCTCAGTGACGGCTACTCGTTCGGCCCATGCCGGATCGTCGAGGACGTCCCGCAACTCCCGGGCGAGCGTGTCCGTCGAGTCGCCGCGGTCCAGTGCGCCGGAGAGCGCTTCGGCCATTTTGTCCATGCGATTGCCCGCAATGGACTGGATGGTCACGCCGTCTCGTTCCAGGAGCCCTGTCAGGCCGTTGCTACCGTCCGGGCGCAGGACGAGCGCCGCCGCGTGCGGGTCGCCCGGTTTCCAGGCCGTCCAGTCCACGGTCGAGTGTCCGGCGAGGATTGCACTGGCCGAGCGCTCGCCGATGACGTAGCCCTCGGCGTGCAGCTGGCGGATGATGCCGAGCGCCACGGTGAGGTCGACGCCGTGGTCGGCCAGCCACGATGCCGCATCGCCGCCCGGCCGGATTGTTGCCTCGTCGCCGCCGGCCCGCTGCACTCCGGAGAGGTCCGCCTCGTCGGCCTTGACGGTGATGGCTCGTGCAGCGATCCACTGCTCGGCGATGCGCCGGGTGTCGACCGCGTCCCGCATGGCCTTGCGGATGCGCGGCTTCCAGTAGGCGACCGCCTTCAGGTCGACCTTCCAGCCGGGCCAGTCACGGACGCTTTGCGCGTCTGGGACTTTTGGGCCGGCATCAGCCCCCGCCAGGAGCACATGCGGATCGTCGGCCAGGTCTGGGGCGTCTGCCTTGGTGACGGTGGTGAACTCGAAACGGCGGCCGGGCTTCGGGTTCCGCCGCGCCCAGCGGCCGAAGACGGCCAACTCGGCCTTCACGGCGTCCTGACGGTCCTGGCCACTGTCGTCAGCCTCCTCATCTTCAGAGGTGTCTTCGCCGCCGGAGTCGTCTCCCCCCACTCCCCCGTCGTCGGCCGAGCCGCCGCTGTCGGCGCCGGACTTGGGGACGGACACGATCGCGCCGGGCGTGCCCCTTTCGGAGGCGCCTTCGACGAGGACGAGGCCGCGGCTGGTCATCAGCATCGGCATGTCCGCCTCGGGGAAATCGAAGCGCGGCTGCCCCATGCGGTCGCGGTCCTCGTTGAGGGTCATGCGCCCCCACTGGACGCGGTTGCGCGCCACCTCATCGGCGGCGGCTTCGTCTTCTTCTTCCAGGCCGAGGAACCGGAATTCGAGCTCGGCCGGCATGTCGAGGTGGCTGCGGGAGACGGAGGTGAGGAGCTGCTGCAGCCACCGCAGCGTCGGCAGGGTTGCCTTCCGCTGCTGGACGTCGGCCTGCCCCTCATGCCAGCCCGTCGAGCCGAGGCCGCCGGTCTCGGTGAAGCCCAATTCCGCGATCGTCACGTCGAAGTGCGCGGCGATCTGCTTGATGAGGAAAAGATCGTATTCGGGTCGATACTTCTCGCCGAAGTCCTGTGGCGTGTCGATGTCGAAGCCGGGCGGCAGGACCCGCAGGCGGTGCCGGGCCGCCGTGGATCCTGCGTAGGCGTCGTTGAGGGCGGTCTCGTACTCGGCGGTCTGCGCGGGCGACCAGCCGGTCTGGCCGTTGCTCTTCACGAACCCAGCCGGGACGGTGCCTTCGGTGTACTCGTCGCGGATCCATTTGCGGCGCCGCAGCCATACATCGACGTCCTCGAGGGCCTGCTCGACCGCCGAGTAGCCGTAGGGCGTGTGCGCGCGGACGTTGCGGCGCTTGTACACCAGCTGATCGGAGCGGTAGCCGCCGACAACGCTGCCGTCAGCGTCCGTGTCCGCGACGAACTCGCCGCGGGGAAAACCCCACAAAACCTGCTGGTACGCCGGGTTCGGCGGGAGGGGCCTGCCGCCGCGGTGGTCGCGCAGCGGCTTGATGGTGGAGCCGTCGAGGATCTCCAAGGCGTACAGGGCTCCGCCGTAGGTGCGTCGCGGGTAGATGGCGACCGCGTCCAGCACGAGCTGCTCTTCGAGGAGCTTGGCGAGCCAATCGCCGAACGCCTCGTCCTGGCCGGGGTCGGGCTTCTCCCAGAAGCGGGTGCAACGCACCATCTCGGCGGAGAGGGACTGGCGAAGCTCCTGCTCAACTTCGGCGCGCGGCCGGTCCGAAGCGGCCTGCGCCTCCTCGACAGCCTCCTTGGTGATGGTGATGGCCCAGTCAAGGGTCGTCACCTCCGCCTTGCGGATCTCAATGCAGCGCCGCGGCAGGCCCCCGGCGTCCGCAGCGTCCCGCAGTACCTTCCACGGGACGAGACGGTCGCCTACGCCCGGTAGGTTGCTCGTGACGGGGTACTCGTTGAAGCGGGGCTCGGCGCGTCCGGTGCCAGGCTGCAACGGGTCGATCGGGGCTGGAGTGAGGGGTGTGCCGGGCCCGAACGGCACCTGCGGTTCCGTGCGGGGCAGCGGCGCGAAGGTCGTCGCCTCGCCCGCGGCCCGCGCGGTCGCGGTGACGAGGGTGGCCACCTGCTGGGGCGTGTACGTCTCCGCGGTGGCGTTGAGTGCCTTGGTCGTGTCGGGCTGGGCGAAGGCGTCACGCAGGGCTCGGATCGGGTTCCAGCGGGCCACGGCACCTCCCGGTCACATCGTGGGCGCGTCGAGCCTTCGACTCATCCGGCTTTCATTCCTGCGAGGTAGCCCATGGCTGCGTCGAATCCGCCAGGCGCCGCGTAGAAGGCGAGGAGTAGTGCGTCGGCGTTGTCAGGCGATCTGCCGAGACGTTTGATCGTCTCGGCTTTCGGCTCGACGACGATCCGCCCGGCGGAGTCGATGCTGTACTTCGGTGCGGTGAGCTGTGAGACGAGTCGCTCGCGGTCGTCTTCCTCAAGTCCGGATAGGTCCCAACTGCAGTCCTCGGAGAGCTTGCGTCCGATCTCCCACCAGATCTGTGACCGCAGCCGTGTGAACCGTTGGGGTTCGGTGGATGCCTCGGACACGTTGACGCCGAGGATCTCCGCGGTGTGTCTGCCCTGCTCGCGCTTCTCTCGCAGGTTGCCGACGATGCCCCAGCCGATGCCGATCGAGTCGACCTTCACCGTGCCGGCGCCGGACTCTCGGATGGCTTCCACGATCCGGGCCGCGGCTTTAACCGGGTCCTTCTCTCTGAACCTCCACTCGCGTCCCACGACCATGCCGCGGCGTTCGCGGATGGACGTTTCGTCGCCGCCGGCACCCATGTCCACGCCCAGCTCGACGGGCAGGACATCCGTGGGCGGCTCGTCGCGGGGAGCAGCGCAGGCGCGCAGCTTCGAGAGGCGAACCACACCGTCCTCTGAGTCGTGGGGGAACTCTCCGCGGACTTTGGAGGTGTACGTCGGGGACTCGGTACCGAATTCGGCGGCCATGTCGTCGACGTAGTCGCGGCTGACGAGCATCGGCCGCAGCTCGTCGGGGATGGGCTCGTCGGTGAAGTTGGGGGTATCGAACGCCGAGATGCCGATGACGTTCCAGCGGTCGGTGTTGGCGCAGGCTCGGGCGAACTGGGACCCAGGATCGTCGGGGTTGCCGATTGCCAGGATGCGGCAGTGCTCGCCGGTGGCGATGGCGTTGGCGGCGGTCCAGAACTGTCTGTTGATGCCGCAGGCTTCGTCGAGGATGACGAGGACGTACTTGGCGTGGATGCCTTGGAAGGCGTGCGGGTTGTAGTCGGAGGGCTTACGCCCGAAGGCGATCATGCGCTTTCCGAGCTTCCACTCCGTCTCGTTGATGCGCCCGATGAAGGGACGCTCTCTCGCCTCGGCCTTGGAAAACGCGGCGTTGATCTCCGACCACAGGATGGCCTTGACTTGGTCGCCAGTGGGGGCGGTGGTGACGACGCGGGCTTCTCCTGGCGGGTGGGTGTCGAGCCACCAGGCCGTGAGCCGAGAGGCGGTCCACGATTTGCCAACTCCGTGGCATGACCTGACTGCTGTCAGCCGGTGGTCGCGGACGGATTGCGCTATCTCTACCTGCTTGGACCACAGGTGCTCGCCGAGTTTGTCGCGCGCCCACTTCACGGGGTCTCTGGCGTAGTCGGCGGCTAGTTGGTCTCGCTCGGTGCTTTCGTCGAGCCGGTCGGCGGCAATGAGGAGAGCATCCATCGCTCACCTCCCAAGCCGTCGTCAGCGCACGGCCCGCAGGTATCGGGCACCGGCTTGCTTGGCGCCGGTGGCCGCCGGGCCGGTGATCCCGGCGTGGGCCAGGGCTGCATCGATCGCACCGATGACCGCCTCCGCCTGCTTCTCCGTGATCGCGGCGAGCCGCTCGTCGATGTTGAGCTTCGCGATGGTGGCGAGGAGGTTGCCGGCTCGGTCCATGGCGCGTTCGTACAGGACGATTTCGGCGCGGATCTGTTCGCCGGCCGCGCCCTGGTAGCGGATCTCTTCGAGCTCGTTGACGCGCTCGGCGAGGATCTCTTTGAACGCGAGCACTTCGCCAGCGAGCTCGGCGAGCGCGGTGAGGGGGTTGTCGACGGGCTTGGCGCCGATCCGGGCGAGGGTCCGGTGTGCTGCTTTCTCCACTGCCGCCTCCGCCAACCGTCGCTCGGCCGCCCGCTTCGCCTGCGGTGCGCTGCCGCCGTGGTACTTACAGACCGCCTGTCCTTTGAGGGCCCATTGGGTGCACCGGTCGCCTTTGTTGCTGGTGGCGGAGCACTGCCGTTCTTCGGGGCGGTTTGCGTGGATGTTGGGGGCTGTGCCGGCGTGGACGGGGCACAGGTCGTGGCCCTTCTTCTTCCATCCTTGGCAGCGTGAGGCTGGCTTGCCGTCTCGTCCGGGGCGGATGGCGGTGCACTGCCTGTCGGGCGGTGCCCGGTGTGGGCTGTCCGTGGTCATGCGGTGTGCCAGCCTGCGGGCAGCCGGGGCGCTGCGGTGCGGATGAGCTCTTCGTCCGGCGGCGGTGGCGGTTCGGGGGTGCAGTCGCATTCGGGCAGGTCGGCCGTCTGCGGGGCGGTGCAGGTCTTGCGGTGGACGAGGGCTGCGAGGTCTATGCCGATGCCGTGGTCGGCGCAGGCGTACACGGCGGTGGTGTAGTCGCTGGGCTGCGGCATCGGCCCGAACACTGGCGGCTGGGCGGGGTCGGCGAGGAGGGTCGCCTCGTCACGGCGCTCCTGCTCTGCCTCAAGGACCTGGGCGAACTCTTCGTCGGTGAGGCGGCGGCGCCACTGCACCACAGCCGGCTCGCCGCACAGTGCGCAGGCCGGGCCAGCGGACATCGGCTCGACAGGTGTGGGTGTAGCCATGGACTCCCCCTATGAGATCCCGTACCACTGGCTGGCCCAGCCCGTGTTGATGATTGTGGTGGTCTGCTGGGTGAGGTCCAGCGTCGACGGCAGTGTCGTCTGCCCAGTGAGCATGTTGGAGTAGCGCAGGCGTGGGGCCGAGAGGCCACAGTTCACGGTGATCCCCGCGCCTGTGGACTTGAGGGTGAAGGCGTTGGTCTGCCACGTGCCATTCAGCAATAGAGCGATGAAGTATTCGCCGGGCGCTGCGGTGAAAGGGCTGCCCAGGGCGAAGGAAATCCCCTTGGCGTTGGAGCCATTGACGAGCTGGGCGGAGAGGTCCGCGGTGGAGCCCTTAAGATTCCCTGACGCGTCGTATACGCCCAAGTAGCAGTTCGCCAAGGTCGCAGCCGTGTCAACTCCGGCCAGGCCAATCCAGAGCGCTGACCAGGTGATCTGCTTCCTGATCTGAACCTTCGTGAGAGTGATGCGGCCGGCGACGCCTCCGTTGGACTGGGCGGTGACGTGCCCGGCGTCGTTCGGGTCGCCGGTCCACGCCAGCAGGCCCTGATCGGACGGGAGAGCGAGCGGGGTGTCGAGGTTGATGCCGGACGCCGCGGGGGCGCTGCCAGAGACCTTGACAACCTCGAGCAGCGAGCCCGCCTTAAGCGTGACCGGGCTTGCGTTGGTGGTCTGCTGCGACCAGCGCAACCGGAGGAGACCGGGAGTTGCGCCGGTAGCGATGATGCCGCGCGGCAGAGCCATGATCCCGGCAAGGCTGGCGGACGACGCCATGACGCCGATGTCCGAGTTGCTGCCGAACTGCCGTGCCGCGACTTTGATCTGCGCGCTGCCGTCCGGCGTGGTGGTGCCGAGGGTGCCCGCGTTGGGTGCCCAACCGCCCGTCGCGCCGGATGGCACGGTGTAGGTGATGCTGGCGTCCGCTGTTTCCGGGCCGTCGAAAAGGAGCGTCGACGAGAACCGGTAGGTCGAGTTCGCTTCCAGCGAGGCGAAGAGATGCAGATCGTCGGCGACTGTGACGGTGGAAACGCGCTGTTCGTCAGCGCTCTTCACGACCGTCTGGGTGAGAGCCGACAGCGCGGCGACGGCCGAGCTTGCCGCGCCGGCCGCGTCGGCCCCGATATCGGCGGGGCTGAGGGCGTCGCTTCCGCCGGTGGCGTGCGTGCTCTTGTGGGCGGTCGGTGTGCGGGAGTTGCTGAGCCGGGAGTCGTCTCCGGCGGCTACTGTGCCCGTCACTGTGCCGACGTTCAGGGTAGCTGCGCCACCGAGGCCGAGGTTTGTGCGGGCTGTGGCGGCGGATCCGAGGCTGGCCAGGTTGTCGGTCTTGGTGAGCGCGGTGTTCTCGACGGTGGTGACGCGGCTTTCGAGGGTGGTGCCGGCGCTGGAGGTGTAGGCGCCGATGGCGGCCGGGGTGACAGGGTCACTGCCGTTGGCGGCGTGGCTGGAGGCGTGGGCGGTGGGGGTGCGGGCGTTCGTGAAGCGTGCGTCGTCCCCGGCGGCGACGGTGCCGGTGGCTGTGCCGACGCCGAGGGTGGCGGCTCCGCCGAGGCCAAGGCTGGTGCGGGCGGTGCTTGCGGAGACGAGATCGGCGAGGTTGTTGACAGCGAGTAGGGCTCCAGCGCCGCTTCCTCCGCCGCCGAGTGCCTGCCCACTCCCCCACGCGCCTGCGGTCTTGGGGCCGTAGATGACGAGCGCGCTGGGGGTGGTGTTGTCGATGTACCAATCCCCGTCGATGCCTGTGCCCGAGCTGGGCGCGCCGGTGCCGGTCAGGATGCTGTTGCCGCGGGGGCCGGAGGTCCCAGCGGAGGAGACAACGACGTTGACCATGCAGGGCACCCCCTACGCGTTGACGGCTGGCCTGCTGTTGAAACGGCCTTCGACGAGGCAGGTCTGCTGCGACTGCCCGGGATCCATCCACAGGGCGAAGGGCCGGGAGCCCTTGCCGAGGAGAGCGGTCGCTGTCGGCGTGAGGACGACCTGCACGGTGGCCGTGACCGTATCGACGGTGATGTAGCCCTGGACGGTCGGTGTCGTCGTCACCTTGATGAGTGGCGATGGGGCCGCATCGACGACGGTGGGCCGGATGGCGAACTCGAAGCCCTTGCTGCTGATCGCCATCGGTGTGCCGTCGTCGTCCAGCAGCGTGAAGTCCGCAGCCCATTCGGAGCCGGCCGCGGTGGTGGTGCTCCACTGCAGGGGGAGGTCGGGCACGGCGCCTCCTATCGCTGGGGCCCGCTGCCCAGCGCGGGTGAAGTCGAGGGCAGCGGGTGCTTTGGGTCCGCCCGGCCACCCCGAACCGGCCGGGCGGACCTGGGTGCCGAGCGCAAGGCGTGTGCGCTTCAAGGCCCCTGCCTGCCCGCACAGCAGGCGCTGTTCCTCGCGGGCGGGAGCCGCCGCCGGGGGCTCGACCACCCGCGAGGAGTTCAGGCGGCGCGGAGGCCGCGTTGGGGTGTGGCTCGGTAGGTGCGGGCCAGCGCTTCGATCTCGGGGAGGGCGTACATGGTCTTGTATTCATGCCCGTTGCCGGTCAGCCGGTTCTCGCCTGAGAAGCGCCGGATCTTGCCGCGGGACGCCCACTGGCGGATGACCTGCTGGGGCACGCCCGTCGCTTCGGTAGCCTCATGGGCAAACACGAGATCGTCAGGGTGGATTTCAACGAGCCGCATGTGCTCACCTCCTGATCCGGACATGCAAGAAGCCCCCGACGAATCGGAGGCTTCCTCAAGGTTCGGGCACACGGGTGCTTCGTGTGAAGCAGTGTGACATTCAACTACTGGTTGCGCAAGCACCCTTCCGTTGCGCGCCCTGGCCTGTTAAGTCGCCCTTCGTTCGCCTTTAGCGAGCAGCGAGGTCATGTGGTCGAGGAAGTAGAGGGGGCGCCCCTTCTGCGTCTGCGCGACTTCCTCAAGCTTTCCTCGGCGGATCCACACGGTGATCGTGTTTGGTCGAATCCCCAGCCTGGCAGCCCCCTCTTGGACGGTGACCAGTTCAATGGACTGCGGAGCGTCAGGCCGCAGTGGGCGCGGCTGGTCCCGCTGTGAGAGGTTCGACAGCGTGGTCCAGGCGGGGTCCGGGCCGCCGTGGAGACTCAGCAATGCACCGATATGGCGTCGCAACTCAGAAGTGAGATGGAAGTACTCGGCCCTCTTGGAGATGCGGAGGTGACTGAACTCGCGATGTCGGGACCTTTCCTCGACTCGCCCGCCAGGCTCCCAAGCCATGATCTCGTCCGGGATGAGGTTATGGAACCTAGCCGCCGCCGAGGTGGTGTAGCCGATCTTGACGAGATCGCGACGGCGCACGTAATAGACGATGCTTTGAGGGATCGAAGCGATTCTCGCTTCCTCGGCTAGGGCTGCACGCCCGCGCGATACCGCGGCAAGGACCTGCTCCTCGCCGAGCTCCGCGCCCGACTCCGTGGCCTCCTTTAGGAGGGTCGCGATGTGGAAGAAGGCGGGGTCACCGGGGTCAACGAGTCGCATTAGCTTGGCGACACTGGGACGCGGCCCGGCGGACTTCGCCTCACGCCGGGCAAGCTTTACAGCTCGGGTATTGTCGGGCACGTCGACTCCTAACCAGTCGGCCATGCCCCGGGGGTGTTACCGCACCCGCCGGGGTCTCAACTACCCCATTTTATTGGGCCAGAGCCCAATTAGGCGGGTCTCTCAGCACTTCTCAGGCGGCCATGCCCCGCACAGCGAGCGGCAGCTCGAGCACGTCGGCTCGGGCGTATTGGGTGCCGCAGCTGGCGCACCGTGCACCCGGCGTCGAGACGGTCACTCGCAGAGTGCTGCCACAGGGGCAGGCGACGGATATACGGCGCTCGGGCTTCTCCCCCGTGACCTGGCGGCGGCACGAGCGGACCAGCGTGGCGACCTCCACCGAGAAGTCGCCGAATGCCGGGTGTTGACTGGCTGCCCACTCCAAGTTCGCACGGAGGGCCTGTACCACCTGGTCGAGCTGTTGCTGCAGATCGCCCTGCCAGCGCGGGTGCGCCCATTGCAGCTGG
Source organism: Streptomyces sp. TM32 (assembly GCF_004122755.1). Taxonomy (NCBI): domain Bacteria; kingdom Bacillati; phylum Actinomycetota; class Actinomycetes; order Kitasatosporales; family Streptomycetaceae; genus Streptomyces; species Streptomyces sp. TM32. The sequence continues at coordinate 29,458 of NZ_SDIG01000036.1, read as the reverse complement.
TCGTGCCAGTCCACGAGCCAGGTCTGCAGCACGGTGACGACTCCCCCGCGCGCGGACAGGCTGAGCGGTTCGAGACGCAGCGGCAGGGGTGCGCTTCGTGTGCCACCCGATACGCGCGCTTCGCCGCTGCCGGCCCCGGGCGCGAGTGCAGCGGCGAGTGCGGCGTACAGCCCTTGCGACCCGGCGAGTGCTTCGAGGTTCTGGTCCGCGCGGCGCTGGCACATTCGGCAGGCGCGTCGGCCAAGCTCGTTCTCCCACAGGTCGCGTCCGCAGGCAGCGCATGCGGGCCACAGATATTCGTCGGCGGGCTGGTTCATGGCGGCTCCTCGCGGCGCGTGGGACTGCGGGGTGAACTGATCCCATTGTGCCGACGGTTCCCGACAATCCAGACCGACACTACCGGGCGACGTCCCCCGGCCTCGAGGTGGAGTCGCCGGCCCTGAAAGCCCTTTTCAACTTGATGGCGAAGTCGGCTGCCGTGCCCGGGAGGGGTTCGATTCCGAGGAGCTCGTACTCCAGCTCCGCGATGCGCAGCTGATCCGGGCGCCGGGGTGCGGGCTTCTGCCGCTGGAACCACTTCATGCCTTCAGTGTGCACAGCCGCTCCGGCGACGCGCTCTACGGCAGCTTGTCTGCTGCCTCCTTGTACTGTCGGGCTTGCTGCGGGGTGAGGTGCCGGGAGACGCGGATGACGACGGCCCCGTGGACGTAGTCGTATTCGCCGAGTGCTGGCATCCCCTTGGTGACGGCCTGGATGTACTTGGCGCGCGTCGAGGCGTCAGCCGCGTTGGCGAATACCTCGATCGCGCCGCCGAGTTCGATGTCGCCAGCTTTGTGTCCGGACCGGTCGGAGGCGGGTACTCGACTGTCAGCGAACGTGACCTTCGACGTGTATTGGCTCGGCCGCCCGAGGAGGTGGTTGGGGTCGTTGGCGGCGGTGACTGTGCCGTTCTGTTTGGCGGTGGTCACCATGGCGGCGATGTCGTTGAGTGCGGTGGCCGCGTCGAGCTTCGTCGCGGTTCTGGGTGTCGCGTGGTCTTTGGCGGATGCTGTGCCCGGCTTGCTGTCGCCGGTCGTGCAGCCGGCCACGGACAGGGCGGCAGCGATGACGGTTGCAGCCAAGGCGAGGGTTCGCTTCATGACCGGGGATGTTCCCACGCGGTGACGGCCGTTGGAGGGCTTTCTCCGGCAATCCGCCCCGTCTGGGTAAGGACCGGGCAGACTGGCCCCATGGCGACTGTCTTCACAGTGCTGGCGGATACGAAAGCCGACGCAGCGGCGGACTTGACCCGCCTGTGCCAGCTGCTCGGTCTTCAGCCGCTGGGCGAGCCGTCGGCGGTCCTGGGGCGGGGTCGGTGGATGGCCCGCGCTGTGCCCGCGGAACGGCCGGCCGGGGTCGAGCAGTCGGCCTGACCCACACGGGGAATGCGCAGGGGACAAAACGGTGGTTTCGCGCCACGGTTGGAGTGAGCAACTCCAGCACGAATGCACGCACTCCGAGGACTCCAACATCCGCCGTCAACGCGGGTGCCACTAATGGCCGTTGCGCCCATGAGCCTCCCGCAATCACCGCGAGTCGATGGGGTCGTGTACAGCTGCGTGAACGTGTAGACGCAGCAACGGGCCCGCATCACCGGTGGCTTGATCGTCCCCTCTCGACGCTTCCTCGGGTGTGACGGGGCACCACGTTGTGCATATGATCACGCTCCGCCCGGAAGGGGCGGATGCGGACACACCTGCACGGATTGCCACGTCGCGCTGCAGACATGTCCGCATCCTTTGAACTGCAACAAGGAGAATACGTGAACCGCAATGGCTTGCGCATAGCCGCCGCGACCGCCATGGCCGGCGTCGCCTTCGGTGTCGTCGCCCCTGCTGCCAACGCCGTCGAGGCGCACCGCGCCGTTGCCGCCGCCCCTGTCGTGTCGGCGGCGGAGCTCGCTGCCATGAAGGCGGCGAACCCGGCGTCCGCAACCAATGGCGAAGCCGGGATCACTCCGCAGCAGCTTGCGGAGATGACTGCGCTGGCGAAGGCGGCTGGAGCTCAGCCGGACGAGAGAGCCAGCAGCCTCGCTGGTGGAAAGCTCGGCAGTCTCATCAACCTGCTGAAGAAGTCGCCGGGGTTGCTTAAGGCTGCGGTGAAGGCGGCCAAGGGTGGCGCTCGCGCCTTCGAACAGTGGACCAACAGTCTGTCGAACTGGAACCCGGTCAAGTGGGCCATCAAGTCCGCGCCGGATTACATCATTTACCAGCTCATCGACTATCTCGTGAATATGTAGTTCGAGACACTCATGCGAAACAATCGAGTTTCGGGTGAGCGTTAACAGTGAAGCAGGTGCGGGCCGGTACTGGTCACCCCGGCCCGCACCTTCGAAGCTCCTCCCGGAAACGCCGGGAGGAGCTCATTTAGCGTGGAGGCAAGAATGAAAAAGACTCGCGGGCAGATCGTTTCTGACAACATGTGGGGCTCGCCAGCGCTCTTCTGCATGGCTGCCTTTGTGGCATTCGTCATCGTCCGCACCGAGTCCGCAACGCGAGTGGGGTGGATTCTATACTTCGCTGGATGGATTCCTGCGATCTGTATGGCGGTGTGGTGCGCGGCGCGACGCAAGTCACCGGGTGTCGGAGGGGCATTCGCCTTCACCCTCCTTGCGGTGTTTGGGCTGCTTTCCTGGCTTGCGCATGGGTGATTGAGGTCTGCTCTGAGCACGTCGCTGCTTGGCCTGCGTGTGCTGGCGAACCGTGTTTCAGGGCGGCGGCTGCAACGAGTTTTGCGGCCACTCCCCCGAGTAGCCGCGGACGCAACTGGCCCCGCCGCGACGGGGGACGCGGCGGGGCCGGGTTTCATTGTGCCAGGCTGGGGCGGGTATCGACGCGAATCGGCTCAGTTGCCCGTCAGTCGCCGCCAAGCCGCTGCGCATAGTCCTGGGCGGTGACGCCGAAGACGGCGGCGAGGTCCATTGCGGAGTTGGCGGCGCGCACATCGTCACGGTCGGTCTTGCCGTCGTCGAGTTGCTTGAAGACCTTATCGAGTGCCTGGGCTGCAGCGTTGGCAGCGGATTCCTTGAGGCTCATCGGCGTTCCTTTCGGAGTCTGGTGATTGGTGGCGCGGGCCTCGTTGGCTTGCTCATCAGCTCCACTCCCAGGACTGTCGGGCGTCAGCGGCCTTTTGTGCGGCGTTGGCGAATTCCCGGGCGAGGCCGCCCCAGTCGGAGGGCATCTTGCGGTGGCTGGCCGCTCGTCGTAGTACGGCAGCGATTTGTCGGGCGTCGGTGTGCGTGACGCGGAACGGGTCGCCGGAGCGGTCGCCGAAGACGGGCTCAAGGGTTCGCCAGTCGGATGCCGGCAGGACGTGGGCGAGGTGTTTGGCGAGGTTGTGGATGGTGGTTGCGGAGCGGGTGTTGGTGACGCCGTGCGAGATGGACCAGCCCATGGTGGGCTCCCTTCGGGCGGGTGGGTGTCGACTGGCGGGGGCTCGGAATCGGACTCCGGGCCTCTGAGACGGTCAGTCGCGGATATCGCCGAGGAGGCCGAGGCCGGTGACGTCGGCGCAGGTTCCGCAGGAGCCGCAGGTGTGGGTGCGGTCGCCGTACTTGTCGGGGTCGGCGACGGTCATGGTCTCGTCGCAGCAGGTGAAGGTGGCGTCGGTGCCGACGTCGTCGCCGAGGCTGACTTCGTCGAGGTCGTAGTTGGTGGCGATGGCCATGTCAGGCTCCTTCAGATGGTCTTCTTGCCGAGCGGGGTGGTCATGGTGGCTTCGAGGAGTTCGGCGGCTTCGGAGCCGTCGGTGGTGCGGGTGTTGAAGCGGGCTGTGACCTCGCGGACGATCTGGTCTGTGGTCTCGGTGTCGCCCCGCTTCTTGGCGGTGATGTAGTCGCGGACGGTCTGGTGCTTCGGCTGGCTCATGCGGTTTCCCTTCAGGTGGGTGTTGTGGCTGAAGCTGCTCAAATGCCTCGGGCGTCGGCTCGGTTGGCGGCGTGGCCGAGGATTCGGGCGGGCATGTGCCCATCGCGTTGCCGGCCGTTCCAGCTCGCGATGGTTTCCGCACTGGGGTCGAACTCGTCGCGGATGATGTCGAGGAGGAGCACGCAGGCGTCGTCCGCTTCGGACCGGCTGCCGGCTTCGGCACGGATAGCGCCGATCAGGCAGCGGGCGCCTTGCTCGTCGCGGAGCCGGCTGGCGCACCAGCCACCGTTGAGAAGCCGGATGTGGGCGCGGTGGAAGAGGGCGGCGATCGGCGTCCGGTACGGCTGCGGCGCCGGAGCGACCGGGGTGTTCACGGGGCCGCGGATCACGTCGGCCAGGTCGAGGGGCTCGGTGTTGATCCGGGCATCTACTGCCAGGGCGGCGAGGGCGAGCCGCTCGTCGAAACTCAGGGCGGCTGGCGCCGGGGCACGGGTTGCGGGCGAGCAGGTGATGGTGGGCATGCTGATTCCTGTCTGCTGCTGATGGGTGGTGGATGGCGGGGCGCCCCTGGTTGCTGGCAGGCGAGAGAGGGGCGTCCCGCGGCGGCCCCGGGATTGCGCCCCGGGGCCGTGCGTCGTTCCGGCTACTTCCTCTTCGTGTAGGACGCGTCGAGCATGTCGGCGTGAATTTCGGCGGTGAACGTGTGGTCAGGGCTGGTCACCTTGATGACCACCTTCGGGCCCTCGCCGGTGCTGTACAGGTGGACGACTTCCGCCGACTGGCCCTTGAAGGTCTTGTGGTCGTAGATGTCGCCGTAGAACGGGTTGCTGCTCATGTGATCTCTCCTCTGGTGGGTGGGAATCTCTTGGCTTCGCTCAGTCCGCCCACATGTCTGCGGGTTGAGCGGTAGTGACGGGTGGATCGTGTTCAGCGCTGGACGACGGGCTTGTCGAGGTCGCGGTGGGTGACGACGGCGGTGATGTCTTCGTCGGCCAGCGCGGCTTTGAGGGCCATGGCGACTGCGGCGGCTCGGTGTCGGCCTCCTGCGCATCCCACGGCGACACGGACCGGTCCGGCGCTCGGGCCGCGGGTGAACGCCACGACAGCGTCGGAGGCGGCTTCGATCAGGGCGGGGATGCCGGGTGTGCCGTAGACGGCCTGGCGGACCGCGCTGTCGTTCGCGGTCATGTGGCGCAGCTCCGGGGAGACGTGCGGGTCCCGGAAGTGCTCCCGCAGGTCGAGGGTGAGGTGCGCGGGCGGCGGCTCGCCGTGCAGGAAGCCGAAGCTGGTCACGTAGACGGTGAGCATCAGGCGTTCACCCGGGCCTTGCCGGTGCCCTTGCAACTGGGGCAGGTGATCTTGACGTGTTCGCCGCGGAGCGCAGTGAAGAGGGCGCCCTTGTCGCCGCAGTGCCAACAGAGGCCACGGGCTCGGCGAACGTCGGGGGTGAGGGGGCAGTTCTGCGCCTCCCACTGCTGGTCGGTCATTCTGGTGGCTGGACTGATCTTGGACATGGCGAACTAAGCCTCCTTGCCTGGCGGGTGAAATGTGGCTTATGCGGGGTGGACAGTGGCCAGACGGCGGGCCATACGCCCTGGTATGCACCCCGGACAAGGGGTGGACAATCACGCTTCGAGGCATCCAGATGTCCGGCCCCAGCGGCGACTGGCCGCCCCCTGTCCGGGTGACATATCGGCGCTAAACAGGGCAAACAGTCACCCTGTCCGCCCCCTGTCCGGGGTGAACGATCAAGAAACGGGAGCTGTAGGGCGTTCGAGTTGCTCGCGGGTGAAGCCGTTCAACCGCTTCCCTCCGGGCGTCAGCACCTTGTCCGTCGTGATACCAACCACCCTCAGGCGGTCCCGCAGCCCATCCGCGTCGATCTCCCCGTAACGATCCGGGCACACGGCGCGCAGACCGTCCACCAGCGCGTCGGCGGTCAGGCCCCGACCATCCGGTACTGCGAGGCGATCGAAGGCATCCACTGCATCCGCCCGAAGTTCCGCAGCGCGGGCCGCGGCCACAGAGGCTCGCGCATGCACCGCCGCATACCCTGTGAGCGTCCCTGCCTTGATGCGCAGCTGCTGGCCGCGCTCGCAGATCTTTCCGAACTCCGGCAGGTCGATGGCATCGGCCTTGAGGCTGACGTGGCCCGACTCGGCGCCCTCGTCGAGGACGAAGACGCCCCGGTGAACCTCGCGGAGCATGTGCGGTGCGGCGCCAGCCCCGACCGCCTCGTCCCCCAACACCATGCGGGCGCTACCTTGACCCTTGACCCGGGCGGAAGCCCGCTTGTCGCAGACTTCCCGCAGCTCAGTGGGGACGCTAGTGGCGTCCGGGCGCTGGGTGACAAACAGCCCCATGCCGCCGACGAACCGGGTGACATTGACGAACCGGGCGAACTTCTCGACCAACACCGTCTTGCCGCTGCGTCCCCGGCCACCCTCCTCCTCGTCCTCTCCCCCGACCTTCACCTTCGTCATGGCGGCGGCCAGGAGCAACTCTTGGAGTTCGTCGACTAGCAGCAACGTGAGCCCGCGTCCCGGCTGGCGGGCAAGCTCCCGTGTCAGCTTGCCCTCGGGGCATGCGGCCGGGTCGGTCTCAAAAAGCTGCTCCAGGTCTTCGCCTCGCTGCTGCATGTCGGCGATGGTTTCGTCGAGGACGTCGTGGATCTGCCGCAACTTGTCCGGGGTCGCGCCGGAGACGTAGGCGTGGGCGATCTTCTTCAGTGGAGCCCAGTCCGGGCCGCTCTTCCCTACGATCACGATGATCCGGACGTAGGGGTCGAGTGCCACCGCTGCCGCGATCAACCGGGCAAGGTACGACTTGCCATACCCCTTGAGACCGCCGACCAGCAGCGATGACCACAGCAGGTCCAGGTAGCGGCGCGTCTGCCGGGCGTCGAGCCCCAGCGGTACACCGTTAGCCCAGAAGTCCCACACCTCGGCGGCGGCCAGCTCGGAACGGACTTTCCCCTCTCCGAAGGGATTGTCGCTGTTGGCCACCCAGATCGAGAACTGCCCTTCGTGGCCGTCCTCGCTGGTGTCCGCAGACAGCTCCAACTGACCTGCCTTGACCTTCAAGGCGGAGGCCAGGGGCCCGATCTTCGAGATCGCTTCGGTCGCGGTCCCTCCCGCCGGGAGCTCGACCGTGGCAGTCCAGCCTGGGCCCTCGGAGCGGATCACGCCGATCACGCTGGTCTCATCGCGCTCGGACTTCTCGATGATGCCAGCTTTGACCAGGGCGGTGATCAAATCTTCCGCTCCGTGCACCGTTAGGGGCGTCGCTCCTGCGGAGGGAGCTGCCTCAATGGCCTCGAACTGTGGCGCGTCAGATAGCTCGCTGTTTGACGCCTCGTCATCGCTGCCACTTCCCGGCCGCCCGTTAAGTGCGCCGACGGCCATCGCGCAGCCGGTCATCAGTAGGTCGATCCCGAAGCCGCCCGTGACGGCGGCGACGGTAGCGGCGGCGACGGTAGCCGCCGACCAGCCGCCAGTCTTGATCCAGTGCCAGCGCTTGTGGATCCGGTACTCGGCGCGGCGCGCTTCCAGCACCTCCCTCGCAGAGGACTCCGAGTTCGTGTCGCCGGCTGCGGCCTTCAGTTCTACCTTCGCCGACCGGATCATCTGGGGGTAGTCATCCCGCCGGGCCTCCAGCCACTGTCGCCCGAGTCGCCGGTAGCCGCGGGCAGCCCAGCCGACGTACAGCCAGTTGTCGAGTGCGTGGCGCTTGGCAAGCTCGGCGCGGGCCTTGCCGGACTGGATCCATGCCGGCTGGACAGACTCGCCCTGGTGCGCGACGACCGCACCTTCGACGCGCTCGGGCTTGACGAGGCTTAGGGGCGGTCGGGTGTCCTCGGTGACGGTCGTCATCGCGTCTCCCTTGGCGTGCTCATGGGTGAGATTCGGGTACGTGGTCACGGCGGTCACCGGCTCTCGTTTTGGACGTGGTCGCGAAGACGGACGGCGTACTCGTTGCTGCCGCCGCCGATGACTTCGCGGACCTTGCGGGCGGAGAGTTTGTCGGCACCGCCGGAGAGTTCGGCGAGCTTCCGAACCTTCTCGATGTGGGTCGGGTCGAGGGGCTTCTGCGGGGTCTTCTGCGAGGAGCGGCCAGAACGCTGCTTCCCTTTACGCCCAAGGCCTGCAGGGCCTTCTGCGCCACTCCCAGGAAGGGTGAGCGTCGAACCGCCACCAGTGCCACGCGGGCCGCCCTGGGGGCCCTTGTCGCGCGTTCCTCCGGCAGGTCCGCCATCCCCTCCAGGGGTGCCGAAAAGGTCGGCGAGAAGGAGGTCCACGGCGATCTGTTCGGGGGTCAGCTCCGAGGTGGCGAGGGCGTCGGCGACGCGCTTCTCGGCAGCGATCCGCTCCGAGATGACCGAGTCCGTGACAGCCGGCGGAGCGCCCTCGATGTCGTACCAGGCGCGGTCGAAGGCCTCCTGCTTTGTGAGGGTTCCGAAGGGTGCGGCGAGCATCAGCTGCTCCGCCCGCTCGGCGACGGCCTTGAACTTCCGGCGCCGCCCACGCTCGTGCTTCGCCCGAGCCTTCTCCTCCGCCCGCTTCTTCGGATCGCGGACCTTCTCGACCAGCGTGATAACCCACTGGCGGACCTCGAAGAACAGCGGGCCGCCAAGGGTGACCGCAGCGAGCCCGAGGCCTGCGGCAGCCTGCTGGTCCGACGTGAGGCCCGTCAGGTGGGACCCGAAGTCGTAGTTGATGTGGGCGGCGAACCCTGCGGCGGACAGTGACAGGCCGCGCAGTAGCCAGCGCACCCACATGGGGAGTTTCCGCTCGTCGGCGTAGGCCACGCCCGCAGCCATCACCCACGCCCCTCCTTCGACGGCCGGCCCGATCGGGGCGAGCATCCAGGAGATCGCCACGAAGTGCATGATCTGCGCGGGCAGGGAGGCGAGCGCGGACAGGCCGACGAGGAGGAGGGTTCCGCGCCGGTAGACGTTGCCGGGGGTGAGGGTCTTCTCCCGCTTGGCGGCCCGCGCCTGACGACGCTGGGCGCGGTCGCGGCGCCGCTGGATCTGGTCGGTGCGCTTCTCGTCGCGATCCTGCTTCCGCTCGTCGCGGGCCAGCCTCGCGTTGAACTCGGCGTCCTTTCGAGCTTCTGCAGCTTCGGCCGCCTTGTCGGCCCGCCGCTCTTCGCGCCAGGTACTCATGGTCGTTCAGTCCCTTCGGGGGTGGGGTGCGGGTTAGGCGGCGGTGTCGTAGTCGCGGCCGGGGCGGGGTGCCGGGATCTTGGTGCGCTGGTCCTCGACGGCACCGTCGCCGACGATGGCGACCAGGACGAGCAGGAAGATCAAGGCGCGGATGCCGGCCGGTACGGACAGGCCCAGGAAGAACGCCAGTCCGGCGGCCATCAGAGCGAGGCGGAGTCGGGTCAGGCCGATCAACAGTCCGTGCTGCATGGCGGTGTCCTTCGGTGAGGTGAGGGTGGGGTGCTGCGTCGGATCTCCAGGCCGCCGGTCCGGTGCGGGACCGACGGCGAGGGCTACCGGCGAGCGGTCAGCGCTTCTTCTTCGTGGGCCGGTTGGAGCACCCCTTGCCCGGCGGGCAGACGGGCTTCTTGAAGCCGAGGAGCGTCCGCTCCTGCTTCGCTCCGGGCTCTCCGCAGACCCAACAGTTGTCATTCGACATGGCGGTCCTCTCCCTCAGTGCTCGCAGCCGCCCTTGTGGGTGCAGTCGACGTTGCAGCGGGCGCGGAGCCCTCCGAGGACCGCGGTGGCGATGACGTCGCCGACTCGGCCGCCTCGCTCACCGCCGACCTTCTTGCCGGCGCGGTGGAGCTTCCCGGCGGCGGCGTCGAGCTTCTCTGCGGTCTTCTTTCCGGGCATGGGTTCCTCCTAGTGGTTGTTGGTGATCGGTTGGCGTACTGGGCTGCCCGTCACTGGGCGGAGCTGAGCTCTTCCGGGTAGAAGCCGGGGATGCCCTTGACGGTCTCGGCGGTGGTGGTGTCGACGACGGGTGCGTACTGGTCAGTGGCCCCAGATCTTCTGGGTGTCGGCGTCGAGTTGGTCGGTGATGCGCTTGCGGTGGGCCTGCTGGTGCTGGATCTCGGCGTCCCATTCGCGAGCCCCGTCGTAGTCACCGCGCTGACGCAGGATGCGCTGGTGCCTCTGGGCCTGGCGGATGTTGGCGTCGCACTCGCCCTTCGTCTTGGGGGTCCTGAAGCTGGACTCGAATGCCATGGGGTCCTCTCCGTCGGGTTGGGGCCTGCCGGTTGGCGGCTCCCTGCGGGCCCGGCGCCAGACGGTGCCGGGGCCACAGGCAGCGGTCAGGCGGGCGTGCTGCGGGCTAGGGGGCGTCCGGGTCACCGGGATCCGGCTCGTGGCTGTGGCCGACGGAGCAGTCAGCGGTGGCGATCTCGATGACGATCCGCTGGCCGCGCGGCACGCTGTCCGAGAGCCCGGTCCGGAGGGAGCAGCCGCAGCGGGGGCACTCCCACACGTCGTCGTCCCAGACCCGGCCCCTGCTACGGAGTTCCAGGGGGCGACCCCAGCAGCAGGTAGTTTCGGCGGGCACGATCCCCTTGCCGACGGCGATCTCCGCCATCAGCGGCGGACCCCCTGCTTACGGCGGGACTCGCGGACCTGGAGGATGTCCATGGGCGTCGCGTACACCTGGTCGTCGTCCTTCTCGAACAGCGGACGGATGTGACTGCCCGGCTGCTCGTCGTAGATCGGCCCGTAGTTGAGGCACAGGTACTCGGCGGACATGTGGCCGCCCATCGCCGCCCCGGTCAACCAGGACCGGCGGTCGAAAACGTGGCTGTCCCAGACTTGCTCTTCGCCCCACGGGTTCTTGGTGGTGTGGATCGTGTAGTACGTCTTGCCGATCTCAACCTCGCGGGCGAACTTCTTCGCGCCACGCCTGCTGCGCTCCCATTCCTTTGCCATTGCTGTCTCCTCGTTTCGGTGATGCGGGTGGGTGGTGGGGGGCGGCCGATCAGACGGCGGTGAGCTGGGCGTGGTAGTCGCGGACGTCCGCGTCGGTGAAGCCGTGAGAGCGGGCGTTGGCCTGGTAGCGCTCGTGCACGGCCAGCTCGTCGGAGGTGAGCGGCATATCGCGGCGCTCCCGTGAGGCCTTCAGGTCGATCGCGACTGCCGCCCAGTGCAGGGCGTTCAGGCGCTCGTCGGTCAGGTCGATCCTCATGCGGGGCTCTCCTTCAGCGGCTGGTGGTGCGGTGGGCGTGGTGACAAGGCGTGCAGCCACAGCAGGAACTAGGAGCCGGCTGCGACTCGGCCAGCAGCTCTCGGCGAGCAGCGGTCACGATCGCGAGGGCGAGACCGACTACGACGAACGCGATCAGCAGCGCCCACATCAGGCGGCGTCGCCGAGGCGGGCACCGTGCAGCTCGTCCACGAGGGACGGGGCACCCCGGTTATCCCGGTCGTAGCGGGTCGCCTCGGCGAGCAGGTGCATCTCCTCCGCCCAGTCGGTGGCCCGCACATAGCGGGCAATCAGGTCGGCGCGGTAGGCGCTGGAGCTGCTGGACGACTGGCGGTCGATCAGGCTGAGCGGCATGACGGTGGTCCTCTCGGAAGAAGCAGACGGCGGGATGCTCAGGCGGTGGTGAGCTCGGTGTAGGTGAAGCTGGCGAAGGTGATCCCGTTCGCGTCGCAGCCCTGCTGTGCCGCAACGTCGCGGGCGATGCTCTGTCGCAGCTCGGACTCGGTCTGCGGCGTAGCCGCGTGGGTCTCGCCCTGGAGGCCGCCGCGGGCACCGCTGTACTTGCCGTGCGGCGGAAGGTCGATCAGGGCGTTCCAGGCGTAGATGTGCTTGGGCATGACGGTGGTCCTTTCGGAAGGTGTGGGCGGTGGCAATTGGGGCGGGTCAGGCGGTGCGCCGAGCGCTGCTTTTCGCGGCGCGTTCCTCGGCCTTCCATGCGCGGGCCAGGCTTTTGGTGTGCTGGCGTCGAGCGGTCTCGCCGAGGGAGTCGCCGCGCAGTGCGTGCACCCGCCACCTTTCGGCGGCCTGGTGGTACGCAGCGGCTTCTTCCAAGTAGCGGGACATGACGGCATGGCCTTTCGGCGAGTGATGCACGAATGGGGTGGGGTGGAGAGCCGCGCCCGGGGCGCCGGGGGTTGTCAGCCCGCGGGCGCGGCGGTCAGTGGGCGGTTTCGCCCGGGCAGTCGCAGGGCTCGCTGGCCGGGTCACCGTCACCGCTGGCGCCGCAGCCGGTGCAGTACCAGCGGGGGTGGTCGGTCACAGCGATCCGCCGGGAGTCCGCCGAGGGAGCGGCGGCAACGCGGGCGGGGTATCGGCCCGGTCGTGGCGGGGCTCAGGCTCGGCCGGCATCAGGCCGCAGCCAACTCGATGGCGGTGGCGACGGTGGTCTTGCCGCGGAGCGCGGTCACCGACGACGAACGGCGGGCCGCATCGGCGTCGCCCAGGGACTCGGCCAGGCGAGCAGCCGGGCGAGGGCGGACATACGAGCCGGCCTCATGCGCGGCGATATCCGCGGCCGACATGGCGGGGGCAGTGGGGGCGCTCACTGGGCACCCCCGGAGATGATCCCGACCAGGGCGCGAAGCGCGTAGCCGTGAGCGATGGTCTGGTCGGCCGCAGCGAGAGCGGCCTCGGGGGTGAGCTGGGCGACCTCGTCGCCGACTGCGTCGAACGCGACGAACGGGCGCTCGGTGGCCGGGTCGCCGGCGAAGGGCCAGCTGGAGATGCGGGCGGTCAGTACCTGCTCGACGCCCTGGTGGCTCGGGGCGGTCAGGGAGATCGCGTCGCTGTGGTGCGAGACGTCCTCCAGCGACCGGTACACCTCGCTGTGCGGGCGGGTGCACCACGGCGGACAGTCGACGGTGACCTGCTGGCCACGGACGAGGATGGTGATCGTGCCGTTGGTGCGGACCGGGTGGTGCTCGGCGGCGTTCACGGCATACCGCTGGTCAAGGGCGGTACGCACGCCGGTAAGCTGGCGTGTAGCCATCAGGGTCTCCCTAGCAGGTGCCTGGTGGTCAGGGCCGGCCTGCGATGTAGGAGTCGCGGTGTCCGGCCCGTCTTCAGTTGTGCGCGCGCCTCGCGGACAGAGTCCGGTAGGAGTGAGCCGCGCTTTCAAGCTCTGATTTGAAGCTAGACCCTCACCGGAGTCCGCGTCAAGCCAGAGCTTGAATCGTGTCGGCCGCGCAATTACAGTCAGGACATGACGACGCCGCTGGACGAACCACTCGCAGCTATCGCAGCTGCCCTCGACGCCATCGAGGACACCGCCGAGCAGCACCAGCGCATCCTCCTTGCCGGCAAGGAGTGGGAGGACACCATCAGGGGAGTCCGTCAGCGTCGCGCCAGAAGGCTCAAAGACGAAGGCAAGACCTGGCGTGAGGTCGGCGAAGTCATGGGCAGCGTCTCCCCTCAGCGAGCTGAACAGATTTCCCGCGGCGTTTGAGTCGGCGTTCTCCATGTCATCGAGTCAACGCCTGCGTAACCTGGCCAACCATGAGCCGGTGATGCAGTTGAAGCGGCAGTTGTAGTGCAGGTGTGAATCACGACGGGGCGGGGCCACGTGGACGTGATTGATGTGTGGAGCGGTCGGCATGCGGTCGCCTTGCAGGCCGCGATGCGGTCGACGAATGAGGAGTTCGCCCGGGCGCTGGGCGTGGCGGTCCGGACCGTTGCCGCGTGGCATGCGGACCCCGCGATCGTGCCGCGCCGGGAGATACAGCGAGCCCTCGACACCGCCCTTGAGCGGGTAACTCCCGCCGAACAGCGGCGCTTCGGCGTGCTCTACCGGCAAACCGCCGAGGTACAGACACAGGCTCTGCGCGTGGCGATCGCCGTGGTGGTGCGCGGGGACGAGGTACTGCTGGCGTGCCGCCGCGGCGAGGACACACTTCGGTGGCAGTTCCCAGCCGGCGTCATGAAACCCGGCACCAGCGGCAGTGCAGTTGCAGTGCAGGAAACCCTCGCTGAGACGGCAGTTCACTGCTCGGTGCGTAAGCATCTGGGTAGTCGAGTCCACCCGACGACGGGGGTCTTGGCGGACTATCAGCTCTGCGAATACCTGGCCGGCGATGCTCGCAACGTCGACACGGTCGAAAACCTGGACGTGGCTTGGGTGCCGATCGCCCAGCTGACGAAGTTCATCCAGCTCGATTCGATCTATCCGCCGGTGATAGCGGCCTTGGAGGGAACCTCATGAGTGACCAGCCCGCCGACCAGCCGGGTGTTAGCGCCGGGATCATCGTGCACGAGAACCGCGTGCTCATGGTTCGACGCCGCGTGAAGGAAGGGGAACTCATATGGCAGTTCCCGGCCGGTGCGATCGAGGACGGGGAGACCCCGGAGCAGGCGGCCGTCCGCGAGACCCAGGAGGAGACCGGGCTGACCGTGGAGGCACTCAAGCTCCTCGGTGAGCGGGTGCACCCGAAGACCGGCCGGTTGATGTCGTACACGGCCTGCGCCCCCATTTCCGGCGAGGCGCACGTCGCCGACGAGGAGGAGCTGGCTGAGGTGGCCTGGGTGGCACACGCCGAGATCGCTGACTACGTGCCTTACGGCCTGTTCGAGCCGGTGCAGGAGTACCTCGACGGCGAACTGACGCGGGCCGAGTAGCCCCTAAACGCGCGGGAGCCCCGCCCCTAAGGGGGCGGGGTTTCGCCGTGTCAGCTGCCTTGGGCTGGCGGCCGGTCGTCGATGATGATGCGTGTGACGTCGGGTCGTGGAGCGTGGCAAGCGGTGGTGTCGTTGGCTACGGCGTTCAGGGCTTGGCCGATGCGCTGGTAGATGATGGCGGCGAGGTGTCGGGTGCCGGGGTCGGCTGCCGCGTCGTGTTGAGTCTTCCAGAGCGCGTCGAGGGCGGCGATGAGGGTACGGCCGGAAATGTCGGCGGTGATGAGTCCGTCGTCGCTTTCGTCTACGGCTCCGGGGAGCCGGAAGTGCTGGCCGCTGCTGGACTGGGCGATGAGGAAGTCCCAGTGGTCGCGGTGGCAGGTGATCTCGGCGTAGGCGGTGCCTGCGGCTTGAGTGAGGAGCTGCTCGAAGTCGTCGGCTTCAGTGTCTGCCTGTTGGGCTGGCGGCTGTCCTGCGGCGGCTGCTGGTTCTGGCTCGGCGGCTTCGGTGGGCTTGTCGGCGCGGAAGGCGGCGGCCTCGGCGCGCCAGCCTTCGACGGCGGCTCGGAGGCTGGCGAATTCGGCGAGGAGCCGCGTGTTGCCGTGGTCGGTCTTGGGTTGGCGGACGTCGTCGCGTAGGGCTTGGAGTTCGCTGTGGATGGTGTCGACGCGGGCGTGGGCGGCGGCTGCGGAGTCGCGTGCGTTCTGCGCTGCGGTGAGGGTGGTTTCGACGGCGACTCGGAGTCCTGAGACGGCTGCTTCGAGTTTGTTGGGGAGTTCGTTGAGGATCTGTCGTGGGATGTCGCTGATGGCGGCGACAATGCGTTCGGTTTTGAAGGCCACTTGATTCCCCCCTGGGTGTTGGTGCCGCGCTGATGCTCCCCGGGGGTGATCGGGTTGACGCGGCGGCTTTCGGCCGCTGTCGGCTCGGGGGTGCGTTGGCGCGCAAGGCGTCGCGTTGGAGACGGGGCCGCGCCGCCTCCTTCAAGCGCGCCCGCGCCGATGTTCGCCCCTTCGCGCCTCTGCCGAACCGTCGGTTCCGCTGGCAGGCTGTCGTCCTTCTGGCCGGAGGGGTTGCGATGGCGTTGGCGTGTCCGCGGTGTAAGGGGTCGGGGCAGGTACTGCACCTACTGGAGTTCGTGGCGTCGCTGCCCGGCGAGTCGCCGTTGCGCGGCAAGTACGGTGAGCCGCCGGAGTATGTGGCGCAGTGGCTGCTGCCGGTCGGTGCAGTCGTGTTGGGTGTTGTGCTGCTGGTGATGGGCGAGGGGGCGGCTGGGCTCATGCTGCTGGCCGGCGGCGGTGGGGTGGGCTTCTGGTTCTCTCGCCTGTCGTCTGCGGCGGAGGCGGCGCGGGAGCGTTGGGCGCGATCGCTGTATTGCCGGCAGTGCCCGGCGACGTTCCTGCGGGAGGATGCAGTGACGGTCTGAAAGACCCGCAGA
The DNA here is from genome assembly GCF_004122755.1 of Streptomyces sp. TM32. Classification (NCBI taxonomy): domain Bacteria; kingdom Bacillati; phylum Actinomycetota; class Actinomycetes; order Kitasatosporales; family Streptomycetaceae; genus Streptomyces; species Streptomyces sp. TM32. Next base: position 13,550 of record NZ_SDIG01000036.1, on the reverse strand, counting down.
GAGGCCCCGCCTTCAAGGGCGGGGCCTCGACTGTTAGTGGTCGACGCTGAGCCGGCGTGCTTCCCGCTCCGCCCACACGGCGTGCCGGATCGCCTGTTCTACTTCGGCCAGCTCGCGCCCGCGCAGGTGGCTCGGCGGGGGAAGCGGCTGGCCGGCCGGGTCGAGGAAGAGCCTGGCTTTCTGTGGGATGGGCAGCATGTCCGCTCCGTCGTAGCAGTCGCGCCAGGGGATGCTGTAGCCGAGCGGGGTGCACCAGTGGGCGTGGGCTGTGTTGAAGACCTGGTGGGAGTTCTCGCCGCCGAGCAGCTCTTCGAAGGGCGCGGGTAGCTCACGGGCGATGAACTTGGCGGCGTTGATCCTGCCGATGGGCATGGTGGGCCTATCTGTGCTGCCGCGTTCCTCGCGGCTAGGCCCCGCGCCTGGGCACAGGGTGGCACATTCCGCGCGCAGCGTTCCCCCTGTAGTCCGTTTCCGCTGGCCAACGCAACGAGGCTCCCGCCCAGGATCGGGCAGAGGCTTCCAGCGGGTCCTGTCAGCCTTCGTCCGGCTCGTCGTCGACGTGCTTGAGCTTCATGCGCGCCTTGACGAGGTCGGGCCCGGTGAGGCTTTCCCAGTAGGGGTGGGTGTGGACCTGGTCGATGAGGTCGAGGAGCTGCTGCCGGAGCTCCTGCTCGCGGGCCTTGTCGTCGTCGCTCCAGCCGGGCGAGGGCTCGCGCTGCCGGTCGCGCCAGTAGCCTTCGCCGGGCCGGTCGGTCCAGCCGTCGGTGGGCTCGGGCGAGCCGGGGTGCTGGTCGAGAAAGGCTTTCAGGTCAGCGGTGGTGGCGTGGAGGTCGCGCTGCAGCTGTACGAGATCGTCGGGGAAGTCGGTGCTCACTCTGCGGGAGTTTACTCCGCTGCTCGAACTGGCGAGCGAAGGCGTGCCGGGGCGCGTCTACCCGAGGTGGTTGATCTGCAGGATGCGGACGCGCTTCATGGCCGCGGTGACGAGGAGGACGGCGATGGTGTCGTCGAGGATGAGCTGTCTGGTGACACCGTCGTCGACGCCGTAGGGCTGGGTGGCTGCGATGGGGTCTTCGCAGACGGCCATGAGGGCGTGGGCGAGGCGGGTGCGGGCTGCGTCGGGGAGGCTGTCCCAGATGGCGGTGACGGTGGGGTCGCAGCGGAGTTCATACACGAATGCAGACTGTCACATCATGCGACGTTGCGTGACGCGTTTCCCTGGACTGCGGCGCGAACACGGTCGGTCAGGTCGGGCCAGTCGGCGGTGGGGTCTTCGCCGCGGGCCTCGGCGGCGGCGATCTCCCGTCCGCGCTCGACGGCGGCGACGGTGTCCTTGGCGATGCGCTCCCAGCGGGCGAAGACGGCCAGGAGCTCGTGTGCCGGCGCCTTGTTGATCTCGGCGAGGAACTTCTTCGAGATCGCCGGGTTGCCAAGCGCCTGGCAGATGCTCTCGATAGTCCACGGCTCGGTGCTCATGCCGCCCTCCCGATGTGGATATGCCATTCGTGATGCACGGTGCACAGTAGCGCAATAGATCCCCTTCGGCCCGAACGCATATGCCATAGGCATGATCCACTCCTAGGTGTGACCCTCGGGCCAGCGGCTCGTTGCCAGCCCATGAGCGACATGGATGACCGCCTGCTCGGAATGATCGACAACGTGGGGGACGTGGACGAGGAGCGCATGCCGTTGTTGACGCTCCGCGAGGCGCAGGCCGCAGTGGAGCTTCTGCAGCTCCTGACCGACAGCAACGGCGACGGCGCGTTTGCCGCACGACACCTGGCCGGGAACCTGGCACGTCGACTGCCGGCGGAGGGCTAAGAGGCCGACTGCCGGGCGTGCTTCGTCGTTCAACCCCCGCTTCTACGCAAGCGGTTGCCCAAGGGACGACCACTTGGTGGTCAGAAATCGGCATGGATACCTGTTGTTCACCAACCGCCCTCTACCCGCATAGACCGTGCTGCTGGTGACATGGCGTCAAGTGCCCGGGACCCTGCCGGGCCCACCCCCCACGGAGCCCCTCCATGCCATCGACGCAACGACTCGCCTCAGCGACCACCGCCATCGCGCTCACCGCCGCAGGACTCGTCCTCGCCACCGGCAGCGCCCACGCGGCGACCTGCTCCCGATCCCACCTACCGCTGCCCGACGCCAAATGCCAGCCGGGCGCCTACAACCCAGCCGTCACCCAGTCCACGATCAAGTCGACGATCTGCGTGCCGGGCTGGACGAAGACTGTTCGCCCGCCGGTCTCCTACACCACCCCGCTGAAGATCAAGCAGATCGGCCAGTACGGCTACCCCGACACGAAGACCGCCGACTACGAGGAAGACCACCTCGTCCCCCTCGAACTGGGCGGCGCACCCCGCGACCCGAAGAATCTGTGGCCCGAGCCCCGCTACGGCAACAAGCCGGCCGCCAGCAAGGACTCCGTGGAGAACAAACTGAAGGTCGCCGTGTGCAACGGCACCGTCAAACTCGACGCCGCACGCAGCGCCATCGCCACCAACTGGACCACAGCCCTGTCGAAGGTCGGGATCAGCTGACCCTGGAGCGACAAAGCCCCCGTGGAAGCTACGGACGCCGCGGAACGGTAGCGGCTTGACACACGAATCGGCCCCCGCCCGGGACGGGGCGGGGGCCGCCGCGGGCCACGGGGGCCGGGGTATATCAGCGCCCGTGAGGGTCACTGGGACCAGCCGATGAGCCGGAACTCGACGCCCTGCTCCTCCAGCTCCCGCTTCGAACTGCACTCGTCGGACTCCCAGACGAGTCGGAGGATCGCGTCACCGTGGGAGGGCGGGCTGGTCTGGTATTCGCCCCACAGCCAGCCCTCGTCGTCGAGCCAGACGGCGTCGTGCTTATCGGTGGGCCGGTCGGCGAGGGGCGCGAGGCCGGCCTCGACAGCAGCACGCAGCCACTCCTCGGCCTCGCCGGTGAGGATCCGCTGATCCTGGTCGGACAGGTCGGCCCATCGCGGCGGGATGCCGGTGCCTTCGTGGGCGATGCGCTGGCGGTGCTCGGCGAGAAGCCGGGCGCGGGGGTCGGGCATGGTCACTGCTCCTCCTCGGTGATCGGGGTGCCGTGCGCCTCGCCGGGGTCGACGTCGGGATGGGTGAACCGCACCGGCCTGCCCAGCTCGCGGGCGTAGGCGATCTCGGCGCGGGTGCTGTCTCCGATGTAATCCCCGACGACGAGCACCTCGTCGGCCAGGCGGATCTTCGCCCGGTGCAGGTCGTCCAGGCGCTGCTTCCCCGCCTCGGCCTCGGCCGGGTCGGCCCACAGCGGGTGCTTCTCCTTCATGTTGCAGCCGGGCTTGATGACGATGCGGCCGGCCCAGGTCAGTTCGCGATCGGCGTCCGCCATCTCCGCCATGAAGCGGGTGGAGCCGCAGATGGTGACGACGGTCGGGGTGTTGAGGCGATGCTTGGCGTCAGCCAGCTTCTCTTCGGCGGTCAGCAACTCGGGGTAGCTCAACGGATCTCCTCGGCCTCGGGCTGGGCGTAGACGGTGAACGTCGCGTACTCGTCGTTGCTGTCGTTCCAGTCGGTCTCGATGACGTGGTAGACCTTGTCCTGGTCTATGAGCCGGTCGGTCTTGGTGACCTCGGTGAGGATCGCGTCCGCCAGGCTGTACGCCTGGTCGACGGGGAGCGTGGTGTCGCGGGCGATGACGGCGACGACGTCGTCACGGATGGTCGGCTGGGCGGTCATGGTGCTCCTTCGGGCTAGTTGGCGTGGTCGCCGCGGGCATAGGCACGGGCGGCGGCGAGGACTTCCTGCCCACGGCCAGCAACAATGGCACTGAGTGGGGTTTCGTCGCCGAGGTAGGGGATCTTGTCGACCATCCAGGCGCGGGCCACATCCGGCCCGTTATCGACGGCGATAGCAGCGAACGTCTCGGCGGCGGCGACGCGTTGGATGTCGGTGGTGAGGAGTGTGGACAGGGCCGGGCCGAGCACGGCCGGCAAGTCGGCGTTAACGCTCATCGCGCAGCCGATCTCCCGACCGGTGCGCATGAGATCGTCCCAGGTGAGGGGCGGGGGCGACGGCACCTCAGCCATCTCGCGGCTCACCGCGGCTTTGAAGGCGGAGGCGATACGCGGGTCGAGGCGGAACACACCCCACTCGTAGCCGCGTTCGGTCCAGGTGGTCAGGGTCAGGTCGAAGGCCCCGCCCTCGGCCGGGTCCAGGCGGAACATGGTCACCGGCTCGGGCTGCTGCACGTCGAGCGTGGTCTCTGGCCGGGGCCGCCTCGGCCCGGCTTCGTGCAGCTGATGGGCGTGGCACTCCTGCCCCTTGCCCATGGGGAGCCCGAGGCAGGTGCAGGCCGGGCGGTCGGCGTAGACGCCAGGGATCTGCCGCCCGCAGGAGCAGTGCTGCCCCTCGCGGATGTAGCAGTGACGGTGATGCCCGGCGTATTCGTCGGCAGTGGTGCTGCTCACGACTGCTCCTTGGGGTCGATGTGGGTGGCGACGAGGCTCATGGCAGCGGCTGCCTCTCCGTCGAACGGAAGCGAGTCCCGATAGGCACGGACCAACTCGGCGTCGTGCCGGCGGACGGCTCGGATGAGGCGGTCAATGGCGGGCAGGTTCCGCTCCCGGAAAACTGCCTCCCGTGCGTCAGCCTCGGCCTGCGCGGCCTGCTCCAATGAAGTGGTCACGGTGTGTCTCCTCGAGGTGGGTGGTCCGCCCCAGACCGGGGCGGGGGGCTATGGCTACGCGGCTTCGTCCAGCTCTTCGTCGCCGTGCTCGTACTCGCGCCCTGTCCAGTAGTCCCGGTCCTGGCGAGCCGTCTCCCGTATCGACGGTTCCGGCCACGAAGGGACAGGCCGCGGGGCCGGGGAGGTCATCGGATGGCCTCGAAGCAGGCGGCGTGAAGGGCGTCCTGGTGAGTCTCCATCGCCTCGACGCGGGTGTAGGCGGTGCGATGCATGACGTTGATGAGCCACTCCCCGACCCCCCTGGCGTGGTGGCGGCGGTCAGCGTGGCAGTCGAGGATGACCGTCTCGTAGCAGCGGCCACGACGGGTGGTCGTGACGGCAAGGTTCTTGCCGGCGGAGCGGACGGTACTGGTGCAGACGAGCGTCGTGGCGTCGGTCGGGACGTTCAACAGATCCATAGCGGACCCCCCTTCGGGGTAGAGCGGGTGGGAAGCGGGAGGGCAGCAGTGAGGCTGCGTCAGGGGTCGCAGCGAGTGAGCCAGAAGCAGCGGCCGTGCTCGTCGCGAAAGGTTCGGCCGATCTCCCAGCCGGAGATGCTGGCCAGTTCGCTCCACGTCCAGCGGGCCGCAAGGGATGCCCAGCCGTCCTCGGGCCGATTCATCAGATACGGCCGACCATCGGGATGGTCGACGCGAACCAGTACCCGGTCCGTCAGGGCGTCCAGAGTCCGAGGCGGGCGCCGCAGGACGGGGCAGTCGTCGCAGCGCCCAGCCCTGATACAGGGCCCGTAGCCGCCGTACCGAGCGCGCCGCGTGTCCAGCGACTCCCAGAAGTGCGTGAGATCGCGGGGTTGCAGGGCGCACTGATCCGAGGAGAGCCCGCCCATGGAGGCAATCGACATGCGCGTCCAGCCCTGCCCGTCAGGGCCTCCGTTGGTCGGCGTTGGGGCCGGGAGGTAGATCGGCATAGCCCTTCCTTCAGGCTCGAGGACGGATGGTGACGGTCTGATCGGCGCTGATGAAGGCCTTGTCTCGCGTTCCGGGGTTGATGGTGATGTCGCCGTACTCGTCGATGACCAGTTCACGGACAGGAAAGTCGCGGCGGGGGTCCGACGTGATGACGTCTCCGACCTGGAGAGCACGGGGATAGATGCGAATGTCAGCCACGGCGGGCTCCTTCGGGGTAGAGCGGGCGGGGAGACAGGAGCAGTGGCCGCCCACGGGGGCTTGGGACAGCCACGAACCAGGGGCCGGGCTCAGCCATGGGGGCGGGCGAGAGGCCGCTCGACCACCCACTCACCTGCCGGAACCGAACGCCTCAGAAGAGCCACCGGGACCCGGCGACCAGGCAGCCCGGCCTCCTCCTGGAGCCTCTGCGCCCAGGCGTCGCGACTCGCCTTGGTATCGAGGTGAATGACGTAGCCATCCGCGCAACGGATGCCCCACAGACAGGCATCGTTCTCACGCTGCTGGGACTCATCGATGTGTGCCTGCGTCACGGAAACTCCTTTGGGGTGAATGGACTGGGCGGCGGAGGTGGCTAAGCCGCCTCCGCGAACTGCGCCTGGACGAGATGGCGGGTCGCCTTGTAGCTGGCGAGGCCGGCGTACAGGGCCGGGTCGGCGGGGGCGTACACGTGCTGGTGGATCCAGCGGCCGGTGGTGCGGTGCTGCGCCCACACCCGGATCGCGTCCGCGCCGCCGTGAGCCGCCCGGAAGGCCTTGGCACAGTGCCGGCCGTACCACGACCGCTGACCGTCGGGCAGATCGGCGCCGAGCCGATCCAGGACGTCACCGGTGCGCACCAGCCGACCGGTGGCGACCAGGGCGGCGATCTCGCCGGAGAGAGCCGTGTAGCGGAGGGTCCGGCCAGCGGTCAGGGCGGCGGCGATCGTGCGGCGGATGGTGGCGACGGTGCGGTGCATGGAGTCCCCCATCGGACGGTGCGAATTGGTCAAGTCACTCGGCAGTGGCGGCGTCGGAGAAGTCGAGGTACAGACGCTCGCTGAGGAAGCGAGCCGCAGCCTTCATCTCGCGTCGGCGGATCGCAGGGGTTAGCTCGTATACGTGGCCATCAGCCCGTCGACCATTCGGTGCGAGCACGATGTGCCCGCTCGCATCCTCGGACGCGTCCAGCCAGCAGGGCACAAACTTCTGCCACCACGAGAGCGGGCGAGGGAACTCAGACCCCGGCTTCATCTTCGCCTTGATGGACTCGTCGACGCGGATCTTGCTCTGGTCGATCACGATGCGGTCCATGTCCGTCTCCCCTGCGGTTGGTGCGCTTGGCGATGACTCCACCTTATGGCCAACTTGTTGGCCACGCAAGAGGCCATTATGTTGGCCTCCATGATTCTTTAGTCGTCTCCATCAAGGTGGCCTTTCCGGTGGCCAACACGTTGTGCGAACATGAAGGAATGGCCACCGACTATTCACCAGCCGAAGAAGCCGCCCGCCTCTACGCCCGCCACAAGCGCCATCACGACGCCCTCGCCGAGCTCAAGGACCCGATCCGCGAACAAGCCGCGCAGGACCTGAAGGCCGGCGCCACACCCGCCCAGCTCGCCAAGCTGACCGGCCTTTCCGACGAGTACTTCCGCCGCATCGCGAGAGCTGTCGGCGCCGACCGGAAGCGCGCACCCACCGTCGGCCGCGAAGCCCAGAAGAAGCCCGACGCCTGAGCGGCCCCGCCCGAGCCGCACGCCGCCCTGCAGCGTGCGGCTCACTCGCGCCCCGCTCACGGCCGGCCGTCCACCGCGGGCGCCCGTATCTCCAGCCGCACCGGGTGCATCACCGGCCCGAGCGCGACGTAGGCGAACAGGCCGGCGAGCAGCGCGCAGATGGCCCTCACGCCGTGCCCCCGCCGGACGGGTCGGCGGCGCTGTGGCCTGCGGGAGACGGGTCTGCCACCTGCGGCCGATGGGTCGACTCGTCGTAGGGCTCGGGCTGGTCGATGACGGCGAGGAGTCGGTCGGCGTAGTCGGCGGCGATGCCGCGGGGTGAGCACCAGTCGCGCATGTCGACGACGAACTCGCGGACCCGAGCCAGCGTGGCCTCGGCCTCCCCGGCACGCTCCCCGTTAGCTATACCGCGGTTGGCGTACTTGCCAAGTCGCGAGATGAGCTGATCCACCTGCGTGGCGAGGCGGTTCCGGTCGCGTTCCATCTCCTCGGCCTTGGCCTTCCATGTCGCGCGGCCGGCGGCGAGTTGTTCCATGCGGCGGTCGCGGACGGCGAGCACGGCGTCAGCGACCTCGCGCGCATCATCTTCGTTCAGGTCGTCCGGGCAGGCCCGGATGATCGTCTGCGTGTACTGCTCGCGCAGGGCTTCGTCGGTGGGGCATCCGCAGCCCCAGTTGTGCGTCTCGGGGGTGGGGCAGTGCTCGGTGTGGGGGATGCCAGCCTCGCAGGCCAGGCAGTCGCGGTTCGGTTCAGTGGCGGTCACGGTGGATCTCCTTGATCTGGGCGAGGGCTATGACCGCGGCAGCCAGGGCGGCGAGGTGCAGGGGCTCAGGCACGGTCGGCCTCCTTGCCGCCACGCTTGGCCGCCCACTGAGTGTCAAAGACAGGCACGGTACCGAGCGGGGGTGGCGGGTCGTGACGGTGGCGCCACTGGTGGGCGGTCCGTCGGGGCGCGGTGATGAACAGGCCGAGGATGACGACGGCGAACACCGGTTGCGTCAGCCACCAGCGGACGGTCCGGCGGGTGACCTCGGGCCGGTCGATGGTCCGGTCTGCCCAGTCGAAAGCGCGCTCGCCGAGGCGGAGACGGCCGAGGGCATAGCCAGCTCCCAGGGCGGTTGCGGCGAGGAGGAGTTCAGGCACGGTCGGTCCCCTCCAGGTCTGCCAGCGCTTCTCGAGTTTCGGCGAGGACGTCGGCGGTGGACCGCATCGTGTAGACGGCGACGGTCCGGGCGAGGAGGTCGCGTTCGGCGCGGAGTTGGCGGATGTGCGGCGGCTCCGTGTGGGCGCAGGGCGGCCTGTCGTGGGCGTCGGCACTCTGCGGGCCGCCGGGGGCTTGTTCGGCGCTCTGCGGGCCGCTGGTGGCCGTGGCAGGGGTTTCCTGTCGGTGGGTCATGGATGCGTCTCCAATGGGGCTGTACGGCCGTCTCTCGGCCTCGAAGGGTGGAAGTGGGGAGCGGGAGCCCCGCGGTTGGTTGCGGGGCTCAGGCGGGCGCTCAGCGCTTCACGGGATGGCGATGTCGTCGACAGCGATCAGGCCGCGGGCAATGCAGATCGCAATCGCATGAGTCCGAGACCGGGCCCCCAACGCATGCGTCGCCTCGTTCACGCGCTGGTGAATCCCGGACTCCGTCGTGCCGAGCTCGCTGGCGATCTGCCGGCTGGTGAGCCCGTTCGCCGTCAGCAGCAGAGCCGCCAACTGGCCGCGGCTCAAGTGGCCGTCGAGGACCCGGGGCATCAGGCCGCCACCTCCAGCCCGCCAGGATCAGCAGCCGGCATCGGAATCCCCGTGGCAGCCGACACCAGGTGCGCAGCCAGCAACGGCGGCACAGCATTGCCGACCTGTTCGAACTGCTTGGTCTTCGTGCCCTGCCACGGATAGTCAGCCGGGAACGACTGGAGGATCGACGCCTCCTGGACAGTGATGCGCACCGTGTCGGGGCTGGCGAACTGGCTCTCGCCACCAGGGTTCCGGTCCCGGTGGCCGGGCGGAGAAAGCCGGTTGGTGGCGCACACTGTGGTAGCCGGCCGCTTCAGCACCCACTGGCCGCCGGACTTCGAGGTGAGGGAAGGCGCTGGGGCAGCCGCAGGGTCCGCGGTCTGCCTGCTGCCATCCGGGCGCTGGTCCCGGTTGGTGTGCAGCACCCAGGCCCCCCGCTCCTGGGCATCCAGCAGCAGCTGCCGGGCCCGCGTGGGGAACGGCTCCGCGCCGCCCGTCTTGCCGCCGCCCGCAGTAACCGTCGGCACAGGCCGGTCCGTCGCCCCCCAGCCCAGCGCCTCGGCCATCGTGACCCAGACAGGCAGCGAGTCGCCGAACAGATCGGCTTCCTGCCGGGTCTGGCTGTGGGTGACCGTCGGCCCGGTCATCTTCCGCACGCATGAGGCGATGAGCACGGCCCGAGTGCGCGTCTGCGGCACACCATGGTTCGCCGCATTGACCTTGCCCGTCCACACCGACCAGCCCAGACGCTCCAACTCCCCTGCGTAGACCTCCCACAGCGGCAGGACGGACGGCACCTGCTCGAACGCCACCCACTCCAGGGGCTCACCCAGATCGTGGGGCCGCTCGCAGATCAGCGCGTACAGGAACCGGGCCGGTTCGACGACGAGAACCGTCGCAATGGTGTCCTCCATGGCGGCGGCCTCAACCTTCGCCTGCGGCCACTGCTTGTCGGGCTTGCGGGCCTGGTTGGCGGCCTCCCGGATGGCGAGCGCTTCCGGGTAGATCTGGTCGCGCAGTTCCTGCCGGCAGTCCTCGCCGCGCATCATGCGGCGGATGCCGTCGGCCAGGACGCTTATGAACTTGCGACCGACGCCGTTGCCCGCGGTGGAGAACTTGGTGCAGGGCGGGGACATGATCAAGCCCCAGGTCTTGCCGATGATGCGGGCGACGACGAATGTGGCGATGTCGATGCGGACGGTCGTGTGCCCGGCTTCCTTCCGGGTCTTGCATGCGGCCTCGTCCCATTCCAGGCCGATGTCGCTGAGGCCCAGCATGCGCAAGCCCTCGGACCAGCCGCCTGGTCCGGCGAATCCGTCCACGATCAGCTTGTCGCTCATGCCGCGCTCCGCTCGTCCGACGTGATCGGCACGGCGAGCACGGTGTCGTCGCCCGCGGTGACCGTGACCGGCAATCCGCGGACCGTCGCGACGTACCCGGCCGGCTGGCGGCACGATGCGGCTATCGCCCGATGCAGGGCCGGGGTGACATGCCGGCCGGCCAGCCACCGGTCATGGCAGGCCGTGCAGCACAGCAGCGACGTCACCACGCCGTCACCCGCGAGGGCGCGGCGGATGCCGTCCGGGCGGGCAGCCTGGGCAACCCACACGGGGGTGCCGATGGGCAGGATCTGGATCACGACGCCTCCCCGAGGCTCCCGAAGGACAGTTGTCCGAACGGTTCGGCAGGCAGCGGGAGGTCAGTGACCTTGGCCTGGCGTCCGTCAGGTCGGGCAAGGTCGCGCGCAAGGGCGTCCATGATGTCCATCGCCTCGCGGAGGTTGCTCGCGATCTCCTGTGCAATCTCCGCCGGATCTCTGAACTGCTCAGCCTCCGGCGCGGCAGTCCGCTGACAGGACGGCCAGGTCGCGGGCCGCGCATCGGCTAGGCGCGTGGCCGGGATGGACACCAGGATGGCGCTCACGCCAGTGCCAGACGCGGTGAAAGCCCTCTCGGGCAGTGCTTCAACGCGCCCACCTCGCTGCTCGACAAGGCTGCGGAACGTCGCTGCGGCCCCTTGCTGGTAGGTGACGGCATGCGACATGACCGAGACCAGGAGCCCGTCCGGCTTGAGGAACTGCAGAGCATGCTGGACATGGGCGACATCGGCCTGCCGAGTAAACGGCGGGTTCATGACCACCCGGTCATAGCGCGGTTCAGGCGGCACGGTCAGGAAGTCAACGACCTGGATGTCGCGTGCGGCGCCAGTCTCGGCGAGCACGGCGGCATAGCCGGGGTCACGCTCGAAGCAGTCGACTATCGCACCACGGGCTGCCGCCTCGGTGGCGATGGCACCAGATCCCGCTGACGGCTCAAGGACCGTCATGCCCGACCGGATGTCTGCGAGGTCGACAAGCCGCGTGACGACAGTGGACGGAGTGGGGAAGTACTGGGCGTCGGTTCGCTTCTCGCGCAGTGTCACAACCTGACCGGTGGCGATGACCGGGGCGATGGCGTCAGCTGCGTCAACCGTGAAGACGTGGGCGCCCTGGTTCCTCGTCCAGCGGCCCCCGACTGCCTCAAGGACTTCGTTAACGCGCTGGTACATGGTGGGGTGCATTCGAGGCCCGGTCAGGACCAGACGCCGGCCGTCAATGTCAGCTTGCTGCAGAGCGTCGATGATCTCGGCGCTGACTTTCATGCGACTTCCTTCCTGGTGCGGTTGTGGGCGCGGCGGGCGTGCAGTTCGGAGTAGGCGGTCAGGTCGCGGACCGTGGCCTTCGGCGCGGGACGGAGCGCTTCCTCAAGGGCTCGCCGGTTGGCGGCGGCCTGGGCTGCACTGGTCGGCTGGCGGCGACGGTCGTAGTCCCGCACCCGGCCCGTCGGCAGTCCCTCGGTGTACAGGCGCTGCAGCGGGTCCTGGAGCTTCCGCTCGAGAACTTGCCGGGCGCGGTGGACCGTGGACCGGTGGCAGCCGAGACGCCTGGCGATGTGCGTGTCGGTGTGGCCGTCGTAGATCAGCGCGGCGATGTCGGGGCGGACGTTCATGCCGCCACCTCCATGGCCTCGCGGTTACGGCGGGCGTGGGTGTCACCGTTGCGCAGCGGCCGACCGTCCTTGTGGCAGCTGACGCCGGGCTCGACCTGGCACTCCGGGCAGCACGCCTTCGCCTGCGCCCAGTTGGAGACTCGCTGCGGGTGCGGGTCCGACATGATCCGGCGCTTGCTTGGGCTGGTGCACGGCCGCTCGGGCTGCGCGCCGCAGTGCGGGCACGGCACCGCGCGCGCCGGATGCTGCGACCTGCGGCCAGCACGAAGCTCCGCAGGCATCGGGACACCGAAAACAAGGCTCATCAGAAACTCCTTGGGTGATCGCTTTGGCAGGGCGGTGGTGTGCTGTCGCTCAGGAGGCCGCGTCGTCGTGCTCGACGACCTCGGCGTCCGGGATGTCCTCGTCGGCCTGCATACGGGCCAGCGCCAGCCGGGACGCCTCACGGCGCCGCTCCTCCTCACGAGCCCGCTGCGCGGGGTCCGTAGTCGGCCGCCCGGACGCGGCGGCGAGGCGGGCAGAGTGCGGGGTGGCCCGCGGCTTGCCCATCGGCTGCTTCCGGCTACCGCCCGGTGTCTTGCACGGCCGGCCAATCGCCGCCTTGCACTGCGGGCACTCGATGCCCAGTGGTCCAGCGCGACGCACCGTGTCGGCGAGCGCCTCCTCATCAGAGTCCGGCACCGAACGCCCCACGCCCTCCAGCTCCTTCAGGACGTCGCGGTGCGGACCACCGGTAAGCGCCGCGCTGCTCGTCGGGGCAGCGACGCGGCCGGATGCGATGGCGTTCTGCTGGCCACGCAGCCGCGCCAGGAACTCGCGAGGCGTCTCGTCCGGCAAGGGCTGGTACTGGAAATGCTCCAGCCGCTCGGAGCGGATCGTCCGCCGTATCGACCGGACGTCGTGCGGCTGGATCCACAGCCGCTGGCCCGGGTCCTTCGGCGGAGTGCCGTAGTAGCGAGCCACCGCGGCGAACGCGTCGTCGTCGAGCGGAATGTCCCGCAGAGCCATCGCCCAAGCCCGCTTGGCGACCTGGCTGGGCTGCCGGTTGTCGAAAGCAGCGCACGCGGCGAGAAGCTTCTGGGCTTCGTCGGGAGTCACGAGATCTCCTGTTCGGAGTCGGAAGGCAGCGACAGCCAGCCGGCGACACGGGCATCCGTGCCGGACAGGGTTTGGCCGGTCGGCAACTGCAAGACGTTGCCCGTGGAGCGCTGGCGCTTGGAGGCGTACTGCGCGGAGTCGCGGATCCACTTCTGCCAGGCGTCGTGCCAGTTGCGCTTGCGGCGCCCTTCGGCGCGGAAGTGGGAGATGAACTGCTCGGTCTCGAAGTCGGGGTCGAGCCCGGGGAAAGTGGCGGCGACCCAGCGGCGCATCGTGTCGTTCAGATGGAAGTCATCTGGGATGGTGTGGAGGCCGTCAGGCCGTTGCTGCCCGGCCTCCGCCGACGGTTCGCCGCGGACGATTCCGCCACCACCGCCCTCCTCTACGGGGCTGGGGTGTGGGGC
>NZ_SDIG01000035.1:0-51602 GCF_004122755.1 Streptomyces sp. TM32 | reverse complement strand
GCCCTGCCCTCGGAAGCCCGGCTCACCCAGCAGCCCCGCCCATTTCCGCTGCCCCCGCTCGAACCCTCGACGGTCCACGACGGTGAGGCGAATCCACTTGACAAGCACCGCGCCATCGTACGGCCCGCGGCCGGACCGGAATCACTGCGTGTCACAATCCGACCACCCCGAACTTCCATACGGACGCGGACCGATGGGGAGGCTCAGGCCCGGTTCTCGCTCCGTCGCCTCGACCACGTCCAGGCACCGTTCCTGCCGGGCAACGAAGCCACCACCGATCCGTACCTGTCCGAAACTCTGCGTATCCACTCCGGCGGAATGCCGCTGGCGTCCGCCCGGCTGATCGCCCCTGCTGCGCGACAGACCCGGGCCACGCGGCTCCGCGCCGCCCGCGGCCTCATCCGCGACCTGACCACCACACAAACCCGCTCATCTGCCGCTCCCCCACCACGGCGCCCGATGTCCCGCACGGACATCTCGACCGCCCTGGGGTGAGCGGACCACTGCCCCGGCCCATGGGTTCAGGCCAGCCCCCGGTGGACGCTTTCCAGCCACCCACACCGGCTTCATATCGCCTGCCGCCAGGGAAAGTTGCTTCCGCCCACGGGTCACCGGGCGTGGCACGATGGTCCACCAACGGGAAGTCCCGGGGAGTAGTCCGCGTGATCATCGCGCGGGTCGGGCCGCGTCCCCGGGAGATGAAGGAGGGGAAGCCCGGTGAGCACGCTCAACAAGGGGATCGAAAAGGTCGAGGTCACACTCAAGTGGGACCCCAGTCCCATCGGAACACCGGACAACGACCTCGACATCGTCGCGGCGACGTACCCGGCCGACGCGCCGCACGGCGACCCGGCCTATCTGGTGGCCTTCGACAGCCGGTCGCCCGACGGGACGATCACCCTCAACCGGGACAGCAGGACCGGCCAGGGGTTCGGCGCCGACGAGATCATGACGCTGGAACTGGACCGGCTGTCCGAGACCTATGCCCGGGTCCTCGTGGGGGTGGCCATCCAGCAGGGCGAGGGCCGCAAGGTCTTCGGAGACGTGGCGAACACCGCCGTACGGATCCGCGAGGGGTACACCGATCTGGCGGAGGACGACTTCGCCTCGGTAGCGGAGGCAACCGCCGCGACGGTCGCCGAATTCACCCGGGACGAGACGGGCAAATGGCGTTTCCGTCCCGGCCTCCGGGGCTTCGACGCCGATCCGGATGCGTTCGTCTCACTGATGGGGCGCTGACGGGACGGGGTCACTGTTCCCCGGCGCACCGGCGGCGCTTGACGGCCACGCCGACGGCTGCGCTCCGCCGGCCGTTCGCCGGACGTGCGGCACACCGCTGAACATCGCCCGGCACACACGACGGAGGGGACCGGCGCCCGGCCGGTCCCCTCCACACTTGCCCGGGCCGTGTCAGCCCGGGCCGCGGGCCGCGCGGGAGGAACCCTCCCGCGCGGCCTCGCTCCTGCTCAGCTGCAGCCGCTGGTCGACCCGCAGCCCTCGCACAGGTAGCAGCTGCCGGCCCGCTGCATCTTCGTCCCGCAGGAGAAGCACAGCGGCGCGTCGGCGTTGATGCCCAGTTGCATCTCGACGAGTTCGGCGTTGGTGTGCGCCTGCTGGGGAGCCGGGGCGGCGGCGTCCTCGACGATCTTCACGGCCGGAGCGGGCTCCTGGGCCGACTCGATCTGGCGCGGCGCCGACTGGGCCAGGCCCTCGACGTCGACCTCGTCGTCCGACGGCTCGTACGAACCGGTCTCCAGGTGGCGCTGGCGCTCCTCGACGGAGTGGATGCCGAGCGCCGAGCGGGTCTCGAACGGCAGGAAGTCCAGCGCCAGGCGGCGGAAGATGTAGTCGACGATCGACTGCGCCATCCGCACGTCCGGGTCGTCCGTCATGCCGGCCGGCTCGAAGCGCATGTTGGTGAACTTCGAGACGTAGGTCTCCAGCGGCACGCCGTACTGGAGGCCCACCGACACCGCGATGGAGAAGGCGTCCATCATGCCCGCGAGGGTCGAGCCCTGCTTGGACATCTTCAGGAAGACCTCACCGAGACCGTCGTCCGGGTAGGAGTTGGCGGTCATGTAGCCCTCGGCGCCGCCGACCGTGAAGGAGGTGGTGATGCCGGGACGGCCCTTGGGGAGGCGCCTGCGCACCGGGCGGTATTCGACGACCTTCTTCTCGGCGACCGGCTCGGCCTTCTTCTCCTCCTCCTTCTTCTTGGCGGAGAGCGGCTGGCCGACCTTGCAGTTGTCGCGGTAGATCGCCAGCGCCTTCAGGCCGAGCTGCCAGCCCTGGAAGTAGACGTCCTCGATCTCCTCGACGGTGGCCGACTCGGGGACGTTGACCGTCTTGGAGATCGCACCGGAGAGGAACGGCTGGGCCGCGGCCATCATGCGGACATGGCCCATCGGGGAGATGGAGCGCTCGCCCATGGCGCAGTCGAAGACCTCGTAGTGCTGCGGCTTGAGGCCGGGCGCGTCGATGACATTGCCGTGATCGGCGATGTGGGCAACGATCGCCTCGACCTGCTCGGGCTGGTAGCCGAGCCGCTTGAGCGCCTTGGGGACCGTGTTGTTCACGATCTGCATGGAGCCGCCGCCGACCAGCTTCTTGAACTTGACCAGGGCCAGGTCCGGCTCGACGCCCGTGGTGTCGCAGTCCATCATCAGGCCGATGGTGCCGGTCGGGGCCAGCACGGAGGCCTGCGCGTTGCGGAAGCCGTTCTTCTCGCCCAGACGCAGCACGTCCTGCCAGGCCTCGGTGGCCGCCGCCCAGACCGGGGTGTCCAGGTCGTCCATGCGCGTGGCGACACCGTTGGCGTCGGAGTGCTGCTTCATGACGCGCTTGTGGGCGTCGGCGTTGCGGGCGTAGCCGTCGTACGGGCCGACGACCGCGGCGAGCTCGGCGGAGCGCTTGTAGGAGGTGCCGGTCATCAGGGAGGTGATGGCACCGGCGAGCGCACGGCCGCCGTCGGAGTCGTAGGCGTGGCCGGTGGCCATCAGCAGGGCGCCGAGGTTGGCGTAGCCGATGCCCAGCTGGCGGTAGGCGCGGGTGGTCTCGCCGATCTTCTGGGTGGGGAAGTCGGCGAAGCAGATGGAGATGTCCATCGCGGTGATGACGAGCTCGACGACCTTGGCGAAGCGCTCGGCGTCGAAGGACTGGTTGCCCAGGTCGTCGTCGCGCAGGAACTTCAGGAGGTTGAGCGAGGCGAGGTTGCACGAGGAGTTGTCCAGGTGCATGTACTCGCTGCACGGGTTGGACGCGGTGATGCGGCCCGTCTCCGGCGAGGTGTGCCAGTGGTTGATGGTGTCGTCGTACTGGATGCCGGGGTCGGCGCACGCCCAGGCGGCCTCCGCCATCTTGCGGAAGAGGCCCTTGGCGTCGACCTCCTCGATGACCTCGCCGGTCATCCGGCCGCGCAGCCCGAACTTCGAGCCGGTCTCGACGGCCTTCATGAACTCGTCGTTGACCCGGACCGAGTTGTTGGCGTTCTGGTACTGGACGGACGTGATGTCGTCGCCGCCCAGGTCCATGTCGAAGCCCGCGTCGCGCAGCGCGCGGATCTTCTCCTCCTCCTTCACCTTGGTCTCGATGAAGGCCTCGACGTCGGGGTGGTCCACGTCCAGGACGACCATCTTGGCCGCGCGCCGGGTGGCACCGCCCGACTTGATCGTTCCGGCGGACGCGTCGGCGCCGCGCATGAAGGAGACCGGACCGGAGGCGTTGCCGCCGGAGGAGAGCAGCTCCTTGGAGGAGCGGATGCGGGAAAGGTTCAGGCCGGCGCCGGAGCCCCCCTTGAAGATCATCCCCTCTTCCTTGTACCAGTCGAGGATCGACTCCATGGAGTCGTCCACGGCGAGGATGAAGCAGGCGCTGACCTGCTGCGGCTGCTGGGTGCCGACGTTGAACCACACCGGGGAGTTGAAGCTGAAGACCTGGTGGAGCAGGGCGTAGGCGAGCTCGTGCTCGAAGATCTCGGCGTCCGCCGGGGAGGCGAAGTAACCGTTCTCCTCGCCGCTCTTGCGGTACGTCTTGACCACGCGGTCGATCAGCTGCTTGAGGCTGGACTCACGGGTCGGGGACCCCACCGCGCCACGGAAGTACTTGCTCGTGACGATGTTGACCGCGTTCACCGACCAGAATTCGGGGAACTCGACGCCACGCTGCTCGAAGTTGACCGAGCCGTCGCGCCAGTTGGTCATGACGACGTCACGAGACGCCCACTCCACCTCGTCGTACGGATGCACGCCGGGGGTGGTGTGGATGCGCTCGATACGCAGCCCCTTGCTCGCCTTGCTGCCCTTGGCGCGGGAGCCTCGTGCCGGGCCGCTCGTCGTCTCTGTCATTCCGCCTCCCTGTATACGGGCAAACGCCCATATGTGCGCACTCATTCCGTGGCACGGTGTTTGTCTTTCTGCCACCGGGACGCCCTGCTCTCGCCCCGGTTCAGGTCCTGGATGTGCGCCGAGCTCAGTCGGCGGCGGTGGCGGGCACGGGAACGGCGGGGCCTTCGCCCTCGGTCCCGTGGTCCTGCCCGGGCGGCCCCTGCTCGCGCTGCTCCCGCAGCTCGGCGATGGCCGCCTCGAAGTCTTCGAGTGAATCGAATGCCCGGTAAACGGACGCGAAGCGCAGGTACGCGACGAGGTCGAGTTCCTGCAACGGGCCCAGTATGGCGAGCCCGACGTCATGGGTGGTCAGCTCGGCGCTGCCGGTGGCGCGCACCGCCTCCTCGACCCGCTGGCCGAGCTTGGCGAGGGCGTCCTCGGTGACCGGGCGCCCCTGGCACGCCTTGCGCACTCCCGCGATGACCTTGTCGCGACTGAAGGGCTCGGTGACCCCACTCCGCTTGATCACCATCAGCGACGCCGTCTCGATCGTCGTGAAACGGCGGGCGCAGTCGGGGCACTGGCGGCGCCGGCGGATCGCCGTCCCGTCATCGGTGGTACGGCTGTCGACGACCCTGCTGTCCGGGTGCCTGCAGAAGGGGCAGTGCACGGTCCACCCTCCTCACCCTTGATATACGGACGTACGTACGCCAACGAACCCAGCGCACAGCGACAGACCTCCGGCCGGTCCGTACGGGCCCTTCGGAGCAGTACCCAGCATAAGCGATCCCCGCCTCGTCGAGAGACCAGGGACCACAACTTCTAGGTAGTCGAAGGCATCTAACCACTAGATGTGGTGTCGGGCCGCTTACATGCGCCTACCGCGTGTCGCGGTGGCGGCGGGTCGGGCGGCCGCAGACGAGGGTACGGGAAGCGCCCCGGCCGGGAGCGCGGCGGGGCGGGGTGACAGTATCGGCGGGGTCGCGGCGACGGCCACCCAGGTCTCCACGCCCCGACGCTTCCGGGGCACGCCGGCCGGCCCGGGTCGCGAGCGGGACGGGGCGACGAGTGCACGGAACGCCGCGCGGCCATACACCCAGCCCCTCGCCCGGGTCAGCCAATCGGCGAATATTTCACTCGAACGTGTGTTTGGCGCAACCTTTCGAAAGCAACTACCGTTGGCTAACCAGGGAGAACATTTCGAGAGGGGCCGACGTGACCACCACCGCAGACAGCGCGACCATCACCGCACAAAGCCACTCCCAGGGCCGGTTCGAGCATCCGCACAAGGCACAGCGGCCGCCGATGGACGACGCCACGTTGGACTCCGAAGAGCAGAAGCCCGCCCGCTCGCTTCCTGGCCGGCCACCCGGGATCCGGGCCGACAGTTCCGGGCTCACCGACCGCCAGCGCCGGGTGATCGAGGTGATCCGGGATTCGGTGCAGCGCCGCGGCTACCCGCCGTCCATGCGCGAGATCGGCCAGGCCGTCGGGCTGTCCAGCACCTCGTCCGTCGCCCATCAGCTCATGGCGCTCGAACGCAAGGGCTTCCTGCGGCGTGACCCGCACCGCCCCCGGGCGTACGAGGTCCGCGGCTCGGACCAGTCGAGCTCGACGGCGACGGAGACCGCCGGCAAGCCCGCCGCTTCCTATGTGCCCCTGGTCGGCCGGATCGCCGCCGGTGGCCCGATCCTCGCCGAGGAGTCGGTCGAGGACGTCTTCCCGCTCCCCCGTCAGCTCGTCGGTGACGGCGAACTGTTCGTGCTGAAGGTCGTCGGCGACTCCATGATCGAGGCCGCGATCTGCGACGGCGACTGGGTCACGGTCCGCCGCCAGCCGGTCGCCGAGAACGGCGACATCGTCGCCGCCATGCTGGAGGGCGAGGCCACGGTCAAGCGCTTCAAGCGCGAGGACGGCCACGTCTGGCTGCTGCCGCACAACTCCGCGTACCAGCCGATCCCCGGCGACGAGGCGACCATCCTCGGCAAGGTGGTGGCGGTGCTCCGCCGCGTCTGAGCCACCCCTCACGACCGAGCCCCGGAACCACTGCGCCGGTTCCGGGGCTCTGTTTGTTGCACCTGAGCGGGCTCCGCTTCCTCCGCACGTCTCTCGCGGAAGGGATGGCGGTCCGGTGGGGGTGCGCAAGGGAGGGTTACGGCGCCACCGGATGGTGCGCCGCCTATGCGTCGGTCTGTGCGGCCTTTGCTGCTGCGTCGATGGCGGCCAGGGAGCGGCGGACCTGGTTGCGGTCGGTCGTGTACCAGAAATCGGGCATCGACCTGCGGAGGAAGGAGCCGTAGCGGGCCCGCTCCACCCGGGGGTCGAGGACGGCCACCACGCCGCGGTCCCCGGTGGCGCGGACCAGACGGCCGGCGCCCTGGGCCATCAGCAGGGCCGCATGGGTCGCCGCGACCGCCATGAAGCCATTGCCGCCGGCCTCCTCCACGGCCTTCTGCCGGGCACTCATCAGCGGGTCGTCGGGGCGCGGGAACGGCACCCGGTCCATCACCACCAGCTGGCAGTTCGCGCCCGGTACATCGACGCCCTGCCACAGCGACAGCGTGCCGAACAGGCACGTACGGGCATCCGCGGCGAAGGCCTTGATCAGCTCGCCCAGTGTCTCCTCACCCTGGAGCAGGATCGGCAGATCCAGCCGGCCGCGCAGCTCCTCGGCCGCGGCCTGGGCCGCGCGCATCGACGAGAACAGGCCGAGGGTGCGGCCGCCCGCCGCCTCGATCAGCTCGGCGAGCTCGTCGAGCATGTCGGTGCGGCTGCCCTCACGGCCCGGCTGGGACAGATGCTTGGCGACATAGAGGATGCCCTGCTTCGCGTAGTCGAAGGGGGAGCCGACGTCGAGCCCCTTCCAGGGCGGGACGTCCTCGCCCGCCGTGCCCTCGGGGGCGAGGCCCAGGGAGGCGGCGACGCCGTTGAAGTCGCCGCCCAGTTTGAGGGTGGCGGAGGTGAGGACCACCGAGCGGTCCTCGAAGAGCTTCTCGCGCAGCAGACCGGAGACCGAGAGCGGGGCCACCCTCAGGGAGGCGCCGAAGCGGTCATGGCGTTCGTACCAGACGACGTCGTACTCGGAGCCGTTGGCAATCCGCTCGGCGACGGCATGGACGTTCTCCACCGAGGCGAGCGCCTGCTTGCGGACGGCGTCCTCGTCCTGGACCGACTTGTCGCGGGTCGCGCCGAGCGCCGCGACGACCGTACGGGCCGCATCCCGCAGCGCCATCAGGCAGTAGCCGAGATCCTCGGGGATCTCTTCGAGGCGGCCGGGCAGGGCCAGCTCCATCAGGCGCTCGAAGGACTCCGCGGCGGTCTGGAGCTGGTCGGCGGCCTTTTCGTTGACGAGCTTGGCCGCCCGGCGGACGGCGCGGTTGACCTGGCCGGGGGTGAGCTCGCCGGTGGCGACGCCGGTGACCCGGGAGACCAGCTCATGGGCCTCGTCGATGATCAGGACCTCGTGCGACGGGAGGACCGGGGCGCCCTCGATCGCGTCGATGGCGAGCAGTGCGTGGTTGGTGATGACCACATCGGCGAGCTTGGCGCGCTCCCGCGCGGCCTCGGCGAAGCACTCCGCCCCGTAGGCGCACTTCGAGGCGCCCACACATTCGCGGGAGGAGACCGACACCTGGCCCCAGGCACGGTCGGAGACTCCGGGGGTCAGCGCATCGCGGTCGCCGGTCTCGGTCTCGTCCGCCCAGTCGCGCAGCCGCAGCAGATCCTTGCCGAGCTTGCTGGTCGGCGTCGCCTGCTCGAACACGTCGAAGAGGCCGTCCTCCTCTTCCTGTGGGGCGCCCTCATGGAGGCGGTGCAGACACAGGTAATTGGAGCGGCCCTTGAGCATGGCGAACTCCGGGCGGCGGCGCAGCAGCGGATGGAGGGCGTCGACGGTACGCGGAAGATCGCGCTCCACCAGCTGGCGCTGCAGCGCGAGGGTGGCCGTGGCGACGACGACTCTCTCGCCGTGGGCGAGCGCCGGAACCAGATAGCCGAGGGACTTTCCGGTGCCGGTGCCGGCCTGGACGAGCAGATGGGCGGTGTCGTCCACGGCTTCGGCGACGGCCTCGGCCATCGCCACCTGGCCGGGGCGCTCGGTGCCGCCGACGGCGGTGACGGCGGCGTGGAGCAGATCGGGGAGGGAGGGCTTCGTCATAGCGTGGCAAGCCTACGTGGGACCACTGACAGCCACCCGGTTCACGGCAGATGCAGGGGGTTGGGGACGGTGCCGTGCACGGCTGCGTGCGGTCTGTCGCGGCGGTCGCGGTAACCGTCCACATGCAGACGGTTGCGGTTCAGACACAGCCGCTCGATCCGGGGGGTGAGCAGGTCGAAGGTCTCGTGCCGCTCCTTGAGGTGGGGGAAGCGCTCGTGGTGGCGCAGGATCTCCGCCCGGACGAGTGACCAGAACTCGGCCTCGGGGACGTCCAGTTGGTCCGCGCACAGCGGCGCGAGGTAGCGGAAGACCCCGACGAACAGGCCGGAGTGGATGAACTGGGTGAGGAAGGAGGGCGGTTCGGTCAGCAGGACCGTGCGGACGTCGTCCGGCATGGCGTCGTGCTCCGGGAGCCGCCAGGAACTGGTGTTGACGTCGTCGACGAAGTCCTTGACCGCGAGGCGGGTGGGGACGTCGTGGGCGTCGAAGACGACGATGGCGTTCTCGCCGTGCGGGGAGAAGACCGTGCCGTACTGGTAGAGGAAGTGCAGCAGGGGCGGCAGCAGTGCGGTGAACAGCCGGCTCAGCCAGTCGCGCGGGGCGAGTCCCGAGCGGCGCACCAGCTCCGCGGTCAGCGCACGGCCCTCGGGGTCGGTCTGCAGCAGCGCCGCCAGGGTGCGGGCGCGTTCGCCGGGGTCGAGCCGGCCGCTGACCGGCTCGCGCCAGATGCAGCCCAGCAGCTCCTTGAACTGGTACGGGACGCCGGGCAGCCGGTCGTAGAGGGGGTGCTCGACGGTGACGGAGGCGGTCTCGCCGAGCAGGATCACCCGGGTCTCGTCGCGCAGATAGGGGTCGGCGTCGCGCAGGCCGTGGACCCAACGGGTGACGGCGGGGGCGGCGAGGGTGCGCTCGGTGGGCAGGCCGCGCCACACCAGGGTGTTGAGGATCGACAGCGGAAGCTTGACCGTACGGGCCTCGGGACGGCTGACGTTGAGGAAGGTGCGGATGGACTGCTGCGGCAGGCGGAGGTCGTTGTCAGTGGGCAGCGCGATGATGGATCCGTCGGCGAGCTGCGGGGCGAAGAGCGGGGCGATGGTCTCGTCCCACTGCCAGGGGTGCACGGGGAGGTAGAGGTAGTCGGCGGGGTCGTGGCCCTGGTCGGTGATGGTGCGGGCGAAGGCATGACGGGTGGCGGGGTCCAGCTCCTCGCCGTAGAGACGGTCGGGGGTGGCCAGCGTGGGGACACCGCGGTAGTGGGCGATGCGGTGGTGTGCAGCGAGCCAGGGCAGACGGCGTGCGGTGCGGGCCTCGGGGGCCCAGGTCGCCGCGTCCTGGGCGGAGAAGCCGAGCCGGCCCTTGTTCGCGACGAGCCAGGGGTGGCCGGTCTGGTGGCCTTCGAGGCCGGCGTAGTCCAGGTCGGCGAGGTCGGCGGCGCTGAGGGCGGTGGCGTCGAGCCGGGTGTCGGCGGTCAGGGTGGCGGTCAGCTCCCGGATGAGATGGCCGGTGGTGTCGCCGGACAGGCCCAGGACGGTGTCATGGGCGTGGGTGAGGAAGTGGAAGGGGTCGGTGCCGGGGGTGATCGAAGCGGGGTCGATGCGCCAGTGCCCGTAGGCGCCGCGGCGGGCACGGAAGCGGTAGACGAGGTCGTCGGTGACCGGCAGACGGTATTGCGCGGTGCCGTCGGGGGCGGTGCCGTCGGGCTCGGGGGTGAGGATTTCCTCGTACGCGAACTCCGCCAGGATCTTGGCGAACAGTCGGCGCGCGGCGTGCTGCCAGGCGCGGTGCGGAGGCTGGGGTTCAGGAGACAAGGCGGGACTCCTCGAAACGGGACCGCCCCGGCTCGTGTGGGGGACAACCGGGGCAGCGGAACGGACAGCGAACCGGAACGGGACCGTCGACGGACGGTCCCGGGGTCAGAGCAGCTGGCGGTGGGCACGGTCGCGGACCATCAACGCCGCGCGTTTGACGGGCAGTTCGAGCTCGTCGGCACAGCGGAATCCGGCGCTCAGAAAGGCCGCGACGGAGGCGGTGTTGCGCAGATCGGGCTCGGCGACGACCCGTGTGCACGACGGCCGGTGGTCGAGGACGAGGTCGGCGGTGGCGCGCAGCAGCGTGCCGCCCAGCCCGCGCCCGCGGTACCCGGCGCCGAGGAGCAGATGGATGCCGGTGTCCTGGGGCCGGGCCGGGTAGTGGCGGGCGAGGGGGTCGAGATCGGCGCGGTAGATCTCCCAGTAGCTCATCGGGACTCCGGCCAGCACCCCCAGGCAGGGCACGCTGCGGCCGTCGCCGTCGAGCTGGCTGCGCAGATGGGCGGCGGTGGTCTCCGGCGGGCCGGCCAGCTCCCAGAAGGCCGCGACCGCCGGATCGTTCATCCAGCCGGTGACCCGGTCGAGGTCGCGGTCCGGCCGGACGGGCACGAGCGCGAACGGGCCGGCGGGGGTGTCGGCCGCTGCCCAGCCCGCCAGGTTGTCGAGCAGCGGCCCGGCGGCCGGGCCGCCGTCCGGGGACGCCGGCTGCTCGCGGCCGTCCCCGCACAGCGCCCCGCAGTCGGGCGGGAGCGGCAGTGCGAGGGGGTCGTCGGATCTGTAGCGGAGGCCGGAATCGGTCGGTGGCACGGCGACGCTCTCCTCTCGTGGCCGCGTGCCGCGTGGCCTGATCGGTCGCGGGGCGCCGGCTCCGGGGTACGGGATGCTGCTGTCGGGGGGTGCGGTGGGCGGCTACGGGGCGAGGGGGTTGGTCAGGGTGACGTAGACGGACTGGGTTTCGACGGGGCCGACGAGTTCGTCCAGGCCGTGCAGCCGGGTCGCCAGGTTGGCCTTGCAGCGCAGCGTGCGGGCGGCCAGCAGCTGCTCGGGCAGGGGCGAGCGGTGGGCGCGGGGGGCCGCGGCGGCATCGGCGAGGAACCGCCGGAAGGCGGCGAGCAGGATCTCCTCGCGGACCAGACGCTGGGCGCCGAAGGCTCCGATCAGCCCGAGGACGTTGTTGATGCCGAGGTAGTAGGCGAACCGTTCGTCGGTGACGTCATCGGAGACGAAGGTGTCGCTGGCGGCACCGATGCCGGGCAGCCGCCGTTCCAGCTCGGCGCGGCGGGAGGCCCGGAAGTAGTAACCCTGGTTGTCGCGGTAGCGGCCGCCGACCGGCCAGCCGTCGGGATCCAGCAGCACCAGGGTGTTCTGCTGGTGGGCTTCCAGGACGATGCCGGCGGTGCCGTCGAGCCACAGCAGGGGCCGTACGACCACTTCGAGATAGCGCAGGAACCACTCGGTGGCCACCGCGTCGAGGGTGCGGCCGGTGCGGGCGCCGAGCGTGGTGACGAGGTCCTCGAGCCGGGAGCGCACCCCTGGGTGGCCGGGCCAGGGCCGGGGCGAGGTGAGGCCGGCGATGCAGACGGCGTCGTCGGTGGTGCTGAAGGGGTTGTGGCGGATGACGACATCGAGGCCCTGGACGGGTTCGCCGCCGAGGCCGTCGACGGCCAGATAGGCCGGGTCGCGGACGATGTCGAAGCCCGGGTGCACGGACTGCCACTGCTCGGCGAGGCCGGTGCGCAGCAGGCGGTGCACCTCGACACCGCGGGCCAGTTCCTTGCGGAGGTTCTCCCGGCGGGAGTTGGTGATGCGCAGCCCGAGGGAGAGCTTGAGCATGGCGTGGGCGTCGGGACGGTAGACCGTGCGGACGGAGGAGGTGGGGTGCCAGGGGGCGCCGTGGGCGCCGAGGTCGTGGAGCAGGCCGGCGGCGCACAGGGCGGCGGTCTCGGGGCGGTCGGCGAGTTCCCTGGCCTGCCAGGGGTGCAGCGGCAACGGCACGGTCTCGTCGGGGAGTTGCAGGCCGTCCCCGGCGAGGCGCAGCACCAGCCGCTCGGCCGGTACGGGCTTGCCACGTTCGGTCCAGGCGGAGTCGGCGGCCAGGACGGAGCGGTGCACGGCCATCCAGTGGAGCCGGAAGGCGCCCCGCATTTCGGGCGAATACGCGCGGAGTTCGGCATCGGAGAGCCCCTCGCGGCTCTTGGGCGTGGGGTGCAGCGGATGGCCCAGGAGGAGGGACTGTTCGGCTTCGAGGAAGAGGGCGCCGTGCTCGTCGGCGGGCCGGGCGCGCCGGTCGGTCAGGAAGGTGGCGACGTTGCGTACGGAGTTGGCGACGCGGCCGATGAGTTCGGCGCCGTCGCCGTCCGGTGCCCGCTGCTGCCCGGTGTCCGGGTCCGGCCGCTCGTCGGCGTCCGCCACGCGGTGCTCCCCGCCGTCGGAGGCCCGGCGGTCGCCGTGCGCGGCCTCCCGGCGCAGCAGCGCGGCGAGGGTGACGGCGTCCAGCGGGGCGGCCCCGGGCGGGGCGCCTTCGAGGGTGGGGGCGCCCAGGCGGTGCCAGCCGGTGGGTGACCAGTAGCGCACGGGGATGTGCAGGGCGCCGGCGACGGCCCGCAGCGGAAGACGCAGCCGGCCGTCGGCCGGACGGTCGGCGCCGCTCTCGCGCAGCCAGCAGCGCAGCAGATGCTCGATGCCCGCGGCGTCGGCGGCGACCGCCGGATCCGGGTGGTCGAGCGGGTCGTGCTCACCGCAGCGGGCACGGTCGTACGGTCCCGGGCTGTCGTGGGCGGCGGCCCGGCCGGCGTCCTCGTGGGTCTGCTGGTGGCAGGCGTGGTCCGCGGCGCGGCGCTGCTGGCGCGGCACCGACTCGATGGTGCCCGCACCCTGGTGGGCGGGGACGCGCTCGGCAGGCTGACCGCCGTCGGGGCCGGGTCGTTCGTTCATGGGGAGATGCCTCGCATTGTCGTGGGGGACGAGCCCGTCGGCCCGGGGAGGATGCGGACCGCCGCCGAGATGGCGTCGGCGAGGCGGTCGAGGATCGCGTCCGCCTGTTCGTCGGTGATGGTCAGGGGCGGCAGCAGCCGGACGACGGCGGAGTGCCGGCCGCCCAGCTCGACGATCAGGCCGCGGTCCAGGCAGGCGTGCTGGACGGCCGCGGCGAGCCGCGGATCGGCGGGGCGGGCGCCGTGGGCATCGGCATCGGCGTCGCGGTCGACGATTTCGACCCCGAGCATGAGTCCGCGGCCGCGGACGTCGCCGATGCAGTCGTGGGCGCCGGCGAGGGAGGTGAGCCGTGCGAGCATCCGGGCGCCGAGCTCCCCGGCACGCCGGTCGAGGCCGTTGTCGCGGACGTAGGC
Organism: Streptomyces sp. TM32; assembly: GCF_004122755.1. Classification (NCBI taxonomy): domain Bacteria; kingdom Bacillati; phylum Actinomycetota; class Actinomycetes; order Kitasatosporales; family Streptomycetaceae; genus Streptomyces; species Streptomyces sp. TM32. The sequence continues at coordinate 37,969 of NZ_SDIG01000035.1, read as the reverse complement.
GAGGGTGGCCCGTCCGGCGGCCATGGCGAGCTGGTTGCCGCGGAAGGTGCCCGCATGGGCGCCGGGCTGCCAGCCGTCGAGTTCCTCGCGGTAGACGATCACGGCCAGTGGCAGACTGCCACCGATGGCCTTCGACAGCACCAGCACATCGGGCACGATGCCGCTGTGTTCGATGGCCCAGAAGGCTCCGGTGCGGCCGACGCCGGTCTGTACCTCGTCCACGATCAGCGGGATCTGCCGGGCGGCGGTGAGCTCCCGCATCCGCCGCAGCCAGCTGTCCGGTGCGGGAATCACGCCGCCCTCGCCCTGGACGGGTTCCAGGATCATCCCGGCCGGCCCCGGCACCCCGCTCTTGTGGTCGTCGAGCAGGCTTTGGGTCCAGCGCGCGGCGAGTTCGGCGCCCCGCTCACCGCCGGTGCCGAACGGACAGCGGTAGTCGTACGGATAGGGCAGCCGGACCACGCTGGTGTGCTGCGCTCCCCCGGAGGCGGCCAGCGCCTGTGCGGTCATGCCGTGATACGCGCCGGAGAAGGCCATCAGCCCCTCCCGGCCGGTCGCGGTGCGGACGAGGGTGAAGGCGGCCTCGACGGCGTCCGTGCCGGCCGGGCCGCAGAACTGGATGCGCCCCTTTTCGGCCAACTCCCTGGGGAGCGTGGCGAAGAGCTCGGTGGTGAAGGCGTCCTTGACGGGCGTGGCCAGGTCGAGGATGTGCAGGGGCGCCCCCGAGTCGAGGACCGCACGGATCGCTTCGAGCACCACGGGGTGGTTGTGGCCGAGCGCCAGGGTGCCGGCGCCGGAGAGACAGTCGAGGTAGCGCCTGCCGTCGGCGCCCTCGATGGTCAGCCCGCGGGCGCGCACCGGAACGATGGGCAGCGAGCGGGCGTACGTACGGGCAGCGGACTCACGCAGGGACTGTCGGCGCAGGATCCCCTGGTGGGCCGGCGGCGCGGCCGCCGGAACGGATTCGGTCAACGCCACGGCAGTTGTGTCCTCCTGCTGGTGAGCGGCTGAAAGCCGCGCGGGCCCTGCGGGCAGCCCGGCCGTCCCCCGTACGTACCAACGACGGCGGGGACCCGGGATCACGGCTGAGGACAAGATCCTTGAGGGGCGTGAAACCGGGGACCCGAGTTCCGCCGTCCCCATCGTCACCGGCATAGTGGGGTGTTGCGCCGGATCTTGGGGTTCATGACAAAGAACAAACCGGCGCAGCACCGCAGAAGTCACACCGGCTCAGGCCGAATTCACCAGGGGGAACTCACCCATGCGATCCATACGTCGGCCGGTCCTGGCCGCCGCCGCCCTCACCGCCGTCATGGCACTGACCGCCACCGGCTGCGGACCGGAGGGCGACAACGCGGACGCCAAGCCCAGCCAGGCCGCGGCCCAGGACACCACGGGCGGGGGTGATTTCAAGATTCCTCAGGACATCCAGGACAAGCTCAAGGAACACGGCATCAACCTGGACAAGTGGAAGAACGGCGAGTGGAAGAACTGGGACCGGGACAAGTGGCTCCGGGAGGCCGGGGAGTTCATCAACCCGATCATCAAGGACTTCTGGGACAAGGACAAGATCGACAAGGTCAAGCCGCCCCAGGACCCCAGCAAGCCCGAGGACATCTCCGAGGACCAGGGCAAGACCGATCCTGAGCCCGCCGCCGTTCCGGCCCGTCCCGTCCGGACCCCGTACACCTCCACCGCTCCCGGCGTGGGCCTGCTGCTGTTCAGCACCCCTGAGGGCGGCTCGCGTTGCTCCGCCACCGTCGTCAAGGACCCGGCGCACCCCGGTAAGTCCAACCTGGTGTGGACCGCGGCGCACTGTGTGCACGCCGGCAAGAACGGCGGCTGGTACCGCAACATGATGTTCGTGCCGAACTTCAACAAGAACGGCGGCTCCGCCGACAAGTTGAAGACCACCCCCTTCGAGGACCGCGTCCCGTCGGGCAAGTGGTGGGCGGACGACATGGCGACGTCCAGCGAGTGGATCAAGGCCGGCGGCGCTGTTCCCGGCGTGCCGATGGCCCCGTACGACTTCGCGCTGATGCATGTGAAGCCGGAGGAGAACACCGGCGGCAAGTCGCTGGAAGAGGTGGCCGGCGGCGCCTACCAGGTCGACTTCAACGCGCCGGCGATGGCCAAGATCCCGAGCATGACGGCGCAGGGGTACCCGGCCGAGCCGCCGTTCGACGGTGCGGCGCAGCAGCAGTGCACCGACAAGCCGACCCGGCTGTCGATGGACGCCAAGAAGCCGACCATGTACCGGATCGGCTGCACCATGACCGGCGGTTCCTCCGGTGGCCCCTGGTTCATCAAGGGCGCCGACGGCAAGCCGGTGCTGGTCTCCAACATGTCGATGGGGCCGCGTCCGGCCCGCTGGTCGGCCGCCCCGCACCTGGGCCCCGAGGCCAAGGCCATCTTCGACAAGATGAGCCAGAAGTGGGCGAGCAAGCAGTAGCCCGGTGAGGGGGCGCCGTCCGCGGCGCCCTCCCTCCACAGACAGGACGAAGGCCCGCCCCGGGAGACCGGGGGCGGGCCTTCGTCCTGTCTGTGCAGCGGTTACGCCGCCGCCGCGAACGGCTCGAACGCGGCGGCCAGTTCCTCGTGCACCCGTGCCTTGAGGACCGTGCCGTCGGCGGTGTGCTCCTCGGAGATGACCTCGCCCTCGGCATGCGCCCGCGAGACCAGGGCGCCCTTCGTGTAGGGCACCAGCACCTCGATCTCGATCTGCGGCCGCGGGAGTTCCTCGTCGAGCAGCTCCAGCAGCTCCGCCATGCCCTGGCCCGTACGGGCCGAGACCGCCAGCGCGTGCTTCTCCTGGCGCAGCAGACGCTGCAGCACCAGCGGATCGGCCGCGTCGGCCTTGTTGACGACCACGATCTCCGGCACGTCCGTCGCGCCCACCTCGCGGATCACCTCGCGTACGGCGGCCAGTTGCTCCTCGGGCACCGGATGCGAACCGTCGACCACATGCAGGATGAGATCGGCCTCGCCGACCTCCTCCATCGTGGAGCGGAACGCCTCGACGAGGTGGTGCGGCAGATGCCGGACGAAGCCGACGGTGTCGGCGAGGGTGTAGAGCCGTCCGCTGGGCGTCTCGGCCCGGCGGACGGTCGGGTCCAGGGTGGCGAACAGGGCGTTCTCCACCAGGACACCGGCGCCGGTGAGGCGGTTGAGCAGCGAGGACTTGCCGGCGTTGGTGTAGCCGGCGATGGCGACCGAGGGGACCTTGTGGCGCCGGCGCTCCTGACGCTTGATGTCCCGGCCGGTCTTCATCTCCGCGATCTCCCGGCGCATCTTCGCCATCTTCTCGCGGATCCGCCGACGGTCCGTCTCGATCTTGGTCTCACCGGGCCCACGGGTGGCCATACCGCCGCCGGCCGAACCGGAGCCACCACCACCCATCTGCCGGGACAGCGACTGACCCCAGCCACGGAGCCTGGGGAGCATGTACTGCATCTGCGCCAGCGAGACCTGCGCCTTGCCCTCCCGGGACTTGGCGTGCTGGGCGAAGATGTCGAGGATCAGGGCGGTCCGGTCGACCACCTTGACCTTGACGACGTCCTCGAGGTGGATCAGCTGGCCCGGGGAGAGCTCACCGTCACAGACCACGGTGTCGGCCCCGGATTCGAGCACGATGTCGCGCAGCTCCAGAGCCTTGCCCGAGCCGATGTAGGTGGCGGGGTCGGGCTTGTCGCGGCGCTGGATGACGCCGTCGAGCACCATGGCGCCGGCGGTCTCGGCCAGGGCGGCGAGCTCGGCGAGGGAGTTCTCCGCCTCCTGGACCGTGCCCGTGGTCCAGACGCCGACGAGCACCACCCGCTCCAGGCGGAGCTGCCGGTACTCGACCTCGGTGACGTCCTCGAGCTCGGTGGAGAGGCCCGCCACACGGCGCAGCGCGGCACGTGCCGACCGGTCGTACTGCTCGCCGTCACGCTCCCCGTCGATCTCGTGGCTCCAGGCGACGTCCTCTTCCATCAGGGCGTGGGCCCGAAGGCTCTCGGAGAGGCGCTGCCGGTCCTGCGGAAGGGAAGAAGAGGAGGTCATTTGATCCTTTGCGTCGTCGGTGAGCCCCTGCGGGGCCTGCTGCCCCACCGGGACTGTCGGTGGTGCCACGACCGTCGCGGGAGATCCGCGGCCGTCGAAGGTGTCAACGTCCGAGCCGTCCCGGAGATTCCCCGGTCCGGCCGGTGCCGACCCCCTGATGGTCCCACGACCGGAAAGGGCCGTCACGCGGGTTTCCCCGGAGTTCCGGCCCCCTCCCCCGGCGCCGGGCGCCCGGGCACCCCCCTAGGGCACACGGGCCCCGGCGGGCCCCCTGGTCGCGGGGGCCCGAGCAGCTCCCTGGGGCGCGGGGGTCCCGGCGGCACCGTTCGGGCCAGGCGCCTGAGCGGCAGTCTTGGGCGCGGGCGTGCCCGCGGTTCCCTTGGGTGCCGCGCTCCCGCCGGTGCTCTTGGGCGCCGGGGCTTCGGCGGTCCCCTTGGGGACGGGGGTCACCGCGCCCGCGGAGCGCCAGTCCGGGTGCCCCGGCATCGGCGGGGTCCGGTCGCCGTAGAGCCAGTCCTGGAAGAAGTCGGTGAGGTGCTGTCCGGCGACCTCCGAGGCCAGCTGGACGAAGTCGGCGGTGTCGGCGACACCGTCACGGTGCCGGGCCACCCACTCGCGTTCGAGGCGGTCGAAGGCCGCGGGGCCGATCTTCTGCCGCAGGGCGTACAGGACCAGCGCGCTGCCGTCGTAGACGATCGGGCGGAAGATGCTGATCTTCTGTCCCGGGCTGGGGGCCTTGGGCGCGGCGGGCGGCCCGCCCTCGGCGCGCCAGCCGTTGGACTGCTGGTAGGCGCGGTGCATACGCGTCTCCAGCGAGGCCCGCTTGTCGCCCCGCTCCTGGGCGTAGAGGGCTTCGTACCAGGTGGCATGGGCCTCGTTGAGCCAGACGTCGGACCAGCGGCGCGGGCTGACGCTGTCGCCGAACCACTGGTGGGCCAGCTCGTGCACCATCACCGACTCGACGTACCAGCCGGGCAGCTGGTTCGCGCCGAACAGGGGCTTCTCGAAGAGCGAGAGGGTCTGGGTCTCCAGCTCGAAGCCGGTGGTGGCATTGGCGATCAGCACCCCGTACGCCTCGAAGGGGTAGGGGCCGACCTTGCGCTCCATCCAGGCCACGTGGTCCGCGGTCCTGCCCAGCCAGCGCGCGAGGGCGGGGCGGTCCGCGGTCGGGACGACATCGCGGATCGGCAGGCCGTGGGGTCCGTGGTGCAGCAGCACGCTGGACTTCCCGATGGAGACCTGGGCGAGCTCGGTCGCCATGGGGTGGGCGGTGCGATAGGTCCAGGTGCGGCGGGCCGCGCGGGTGGCGGTGCCCTGGGGCAGCCCGTTGGCGACGGCGGTCAGCTCCTGGGGCGCGGTGATGCGGAAGGTGAAGAGCGCCTTGTCGGAGGGGTGGTCGTTGCAGGGGAAGACGCGGTGCGCGGCATCGGCCTGGTTGGCCATCGCCAGCCCGTCGCCGGTACGGATCCAGCCGCCGTCGCCCGTGCCGCGCGGGTCGGTGGTGTGCTGGACGGAGATCTTCACCTCCTGTCCCCGGGAGACATGGAAGGCCGGGGTGAGGACGAGGTCCTCGCCGTGCTGCTCGTGCCGCGCGGGCTGACCGCCGATCGTCACGGAGCGTACGGTGCCGCGGGCGAAGTCGAGGTTGAGGTGGTCGAGCTCGGTGGTGGCCTCGGCGGTGATCTCGGTGGTGACGTTCATCGGCCGGTTGTTGTGGCCGGAGTAGTCCAGGGAGACGTCGTAGGACGTGACGTCGTAGCCGGTGTTGCCGAGGGTGGGGAAGAGGCGGTCACCGAGGCCTTGCGCCTCTCCGGGAGCCGGTGGTGCGGTCAGGCCGAGGCAGGCGGCGGCCAGACCGAGGACGGCGGCCCGGCGGACGGCCCACCGGAGCCGGCCGCGCAGGGTACGGGGCAGAGCGCGGGCGGGGACGGCGCGAGCGGGGTCGCGGGACGGGCGACGCAGGGGAAGGGACATGCACTACGGCTACCAACGCGGCCCCCTCCGGCGCGGGTGAGGCGGCAAACGGCACCCGAACGGGCGGCGGATCGGGCGCCCGTCTTACGCCGCCAGGCGGAGACCGGATTCCGACGGTCCGTCATCTTCCGTCCCCTCGGGGCCCTCAGGGGCGCACGACCGCGGCCTGGCGGGCGCGCCCGGCCCGCAACACGTCGAAGACGCCCGGCACTTGGCGCATGGCCCGCATCAGGGAGGGCAGTCCGGCGGCGTTCGGCAGATGCAGGGTGTAGGTGTGGCGGACCCGCTGTTCGTGCGGGGGTTCGACGGCGGCCGACACCACGGCGGCCCCCTGGGAGGCGATGGCCTCGGTGAGGTCGGCGAGGAGGTGTGGCCGGCTGAAGGCCTCGGCCAGGAGGGTGACCCGGCAGCCGTGGCCGGCGCCGCGCCAGTGCACCCCGACCGGCTGCCGGCCGGTGGCGGCCATCCGCGCCACGACGGGGCACAGCGCGCGGTGCACGGTGACCGTGCCGCCGCGTACGGCGAATCCGGTGACGGTGTCCGGCGGCACCGGGGTGCAGCAGCCGGCCAGCCGTACCGTCGCACCCGGCAGATCCGCCACCGCGAGCGGCGAGGCGGGGAGCGGGTCCGCTCCGGAGCGGACCTGGCCTGCGGTGCGACGGTCGGCGGGGGGCACCGCGGCGCTCGTCTCACCGGGCCCGGCCGGGCGGACGCCGGGGTCCTGCCGCGCGGCCAGCCACCGGGCGATGGCGAGCCGGGCGGCGGGGGTGCGGGCGTGTTCGAGCCACTCCGGCAGCGGCCCGGCCGCGGAGTCCGGGGCCATCAGCAGCTGCAGGCTGTCGCCGTCGTGCAGGACGGTGGAGAGGGTCGCGAGCCGGCCGTTGACCCGGGCACCGATACAGCAGTGTGCCGCCTCGCCGTGTCGCTCGTACGCGGCATCCACACAGCTGGCCCCGGCGGGCAGGCCGATGGTGCCGCCCGTGAGGCCGGACGAGCCGTCCGACGGGGCGTCTGCGCAGAAGACGGTGATCTCCCGGTCCTGGGCGAGATCGTCGCGCAGCGAGGTCCAGAAGGTGTCCGGGTCCGGGGTGGTGCGCTGCCACTCCAGCAGCCGGGAGAGCCATCCGGGGCGGGTCGGGTCGGCCCGCTCGCCCTCGGGCGCGTCCGCGCCGTCGGTGGGTGCGTACGGATTGCCCAGCGCGATCACTCCGGCCTCGGCGACCCGGTGCATCTGGTGCGTACGGATCAGGGTCTCGGCGATCTCCCCCGACGGGCCGGTGACCGCGGTGTGCAGCGACTGGTAGAGGTTGAACTTGGGGGCTGCGATGAAGTCCTTGAACTCGGAGACGACCGGGGTGAAGCAGGTGTGCAGCTCGCCGAGGACGGCATAGCAGTCGGCGTCCTCGGCCACCAGCACCAGCAGCCGCCCCAGGTCGGCGCCGGTCAGCTCACGGCGCGCGAGGCGAACGCGGTGCACGGAGACGAAGTGCCGCGGACGGACGTGGACTTCGGCGTCGATGCCGGCCTCCTCCAGGACCGTGCGCATCCGCGCGGCGAGGACGGCGAGCGGATCGGGCCGGGTGGCGTACTCCCGGACCAGGGCCCGGGTGGTGGCGTACTCCTCGGGGTGCAGGATCGCGAAGACCAGGTCCTCCAGCTCGGCCTTCAGCGCCTGGACACCGAGGCGTTCGGCGAGCGGGATCAGCACGTCGCGGGTCACCTTGGCGATCCGGGCCTGCTTCTCGGGGCGCATCACGCCGAGGGTGCGCATGTTGTGCAGCCGGTCGGCGAGCTTGATGGACATCACCCGGACGTCGTTGCCCGTCGCCACCAGCATCTTGCGGAAGGTCTCCGGCTCGGCGGCGGCGCCGTAGTCGACCTTCTCCAGCTTGGTGACACCGTCGACGAGATAACAGACCTCCTCCCCGAACAGTTCCCGTACCTGATTCAGCGTCACCTCCGTGTCCTCGACGGTGTCGTGGAGCAGGGAGGCGGTCAAGGTCGTGGTTTCCGCGCCCAGTTCGGCGAGGATGAGGGTCACCGCGAGCGGGTGGGTGATGTACGGCTCGCCGCTCTTGCGCACCTGCCCGCGGTGCGAGGACTCAGCGAGCAGATAGGCCTGGGTGAGGGTTTCCAGATCGGCGTCCGGGTGGTGGTGGCGGTGCACCTTGGCGACGTGCTTGAGGGCGTGCGGGAGACCGTCGCGCGGGGCCGGGCCGAGCAGCGCGGCGCGGCCGATACGGCGCAGTCCTCGGAGTTCCAGTCGACGGCGGCCGCGCTTGCGGGCCGCCGCTCCATGGTTACCAGGGTCAGTGGCCTCTGCGCTCATGGGCACCTCCGGCAGCGTCGACCGGCGGTGGGATGCGTCGGTTCCGACGTCCGGGCCGGTGCTTGATGCTATCGAGCCCATCACGCAGCGCTGTTCGCCTCTTGCTCAGAGTGATACGGATCACCCGTTCGAGCGAAACTTTTGGCCGGAACCGCTCCTCGCGGGCGAGCGGAACCCGGGACGCCGCGGGGTGCGTCAGGCGAGCGCGCCGGCCAGCCAGGCGGCCTCGAAGGTGCCCTCGGCAACGATCTCGGCGGGCCCGGTCATCTCCACCGTGCCGTCGGGCAGCTCGGTGATCGTCAGGCTGCCGCCGAGCACATCGACCGTGTATGTGACGGGGGCTCCGGTGTCGGCCGGGTCCAGTCCGTCCCTGCGGGCGGCCGCGACGGCGACCGCGCAGGCGCCGGTGCCACAGGAGCGGGTCTCCCCCGAGCCGCGCTCGTGAACCCGCATCGCCACATGGTGCGGACCGCGGTCGACGACGAACTCGATGTTGACGCCGTCGGGATAAACCGCCGCTGGGCTGAACGGCGGTACGTCCCGCAGGTCGCCGGCGTGGGCCAGGTCCTCGACGAAGGCGACGGCGTGCGGGTTGCCCATGTTCACGTTGCGGGCCGGCCAGCTGCGGCCGTCGAGCGTGACGACGACGCTCTCCTCGGGGAGCTCGGCGCGGCCCATGGAGACCGTCACATCGCCGCTCTTGGCGAGGTGGACACGGCGGATGCCGGCGCGGGTGGCGATGGCGAGGTCGCCGGCCTCGACCAGGCCGGCGTGCAGCAGATAGCGCGCGAAGACGCGGACGCCGTTGCCGCACATCTCGGCGATCGAGCCGTCGCCGTTGCGGTAGTCCATGAACCACTCGGCCTCGTCCGCCTGGGCACGCGCCTCCGGGTGCACGGCGGACCGGACGACGCGCAGCACACCGTCGCCACCGAGGCCGGCCCGCCGGTCACAGATCCTGGCGACGGCGCTCGCGGACAGGTCCAGCAGGCCGTCCGGGTCGGGGACGATCACGAAGTCGTTCTCGGTGCCGTGGCCCTTGAGAAAGGCGAGGCGCTGCGTACTGGTCACCCTGGCATCGTACGGGGAGGGCGAGGGAGCGGGGAGCGGGGGGAGCAGGGAGCGGCGACGACGTGCGGGTGCGGCCCGGGGGGCGGGCGTGGGAACCGGAGGCGGGCGTAGGAACTGGCCTGGCCTCTGCACCCGCCCGCCCGAGGCCTGGCTTCTACGCCCGTCCACCCGAGACCTGCCCTCTACACCCGCCCACCCCCCGAAGGGGGGTGGGCGGCGGGGAAAAAACCAACCGGGAAAACCAGCAGGGAAAGCCACCGGAAACCCAGCCCGGGGAAAACCAGCAGGGGAAGCCCAGCCCGGAAAACCGAACCGAGGACGGACCGGGAGAGCACCCGCCGGGCACCCCGCCCACCCCGCTCGCTCATACCCCGCGGCTCACCGCAGCCGCGCCACGCGCCAGATCGCCAGCGCCGCCGGGACGGCGACCACGAGGGCGTAGATCAGCACCACGCGCCAGCCGGCCCGGCCGCCGGAGCCGGGCACCGGGAGGCCGGGCCAGGTGTAGTGGACGCGGCGGGCGGCCATCATGCCCCAGCCGGCGGCACAGCAGCACAGCAGCAGGCCGAGCATCGCGATCACCGCGCCGCCATCGCCGCCGAACTCGAAGGCGAGCGGGAAGGCGAACATCAGCGAGCCGAGCGCGGCGAGGCCGACGACCGGTGCCAGCTGCCACAGTCGCAGCCGGCGCGGCGGGCGCAGTTCCCGGAAGGACTCACCGCCCTCGCCGGGCCGTTCGGCACCGGAGTCGAAGCCCTCGGGGTCGTCCAGGGTCGCGGGGTCGGTGAGCGGGTCGCCGGCGGTGCCGGACAGGCCGTCACGGGTGTCCGGACCGTCATCGGTCAGCGGCGCCGTCTCCGCACCGCTGTCCGGTTGCTGCGCTCTGTTGCGAGGGCCGGCCTCCATTGCCACGCGCCCTCCCCACTCCAGACTGCACGCCTCGATCGAAGGTCGATGATGACACGCCCTCAAGAGCCCGGATGACGGCCGGAGCGTCCCGATGCCATGACGTGATCAGGCTGTGACCGGTCGTTCGAGCAACGTCAGGGCCTGCTCCGGAAGTTCCACCCGGCGGTCGGCGGCCCCGCTGAGCCAGTGGACCCGGGGGTCCCGGCGGAACCACGAGTCCTGGCGTCGCGCGAAGCGTTTGGTGGCGCGCACCGTCTCGTCACGCGCCTCCTGCTCGGTGCACTCCCCCGCGAGCTGGGCCAGCACCTGCTGATAGCCCAGCGCCCGGGACGCCGTACGGCCCTCGCGCAGCCCCTCGCCCTCCAGCCGGCGCACCTCGTCGACCAGGCCCGCCTCCCACATACGGTCGACCCGCCGCGCGATCCGCTCGTCGAGCTCGGGGCGCTCGACGTCCACGCCGATCTGCAGGGTGTCGTAGACCGCCTCATGGCCGGGCAGGTTGGCGGTGAACGGGCGGCCGGTGATCTCGATGACCTCCAGGGCGCGCACGATGCGGCGGCCGTTGCCGGCCAGGATCGCGCGACCGGCCTGGGGGTCGGCGGCGGACAGCCGGGCGTGCAGGGCGCCGCTGCCGAGTTCGGCCAGTTCGGCCTCCAGGCGGGCGCGTACCTCCGGGTCGGTGCCGGGGAAGTCGAGCGCGTCGATGGCGCCGCGTACGTACAGGCCGGAGCCACCGACCAGGACCGGGGTGCGGCCCTCGGCGAGCAGCCGGTCGATCTCGGCACGGGCCAGCTGCTGGTACTCGGCGACGCTGGCGGCGCGGGTCACGTCCCAGATGTCCAGGAGGCGGTGCGGGACGCCCTGCCGCTCCTCCAGGGTGAGCTTGGCGGTGCCGATGTCCATGCCGCGATAGAGCTGCATGGAGTCGGCATTGATGACCTCGCCGCCCAGGTGTTGTGCGAGCGCGACGCCCAGATCGGACTTTCCGGCCGCGGTGGGGCCGACGACGGCGATGACCCGCGGAGCGGGAACGGCGGTGTTCACCCCGTCAGTCTCGCAAACATCACGCCCCCCTCTCGAACGAGCGACGTGACGGGCAACCAATGGGTTCGTTGCCTGTTGCGAGGTCCCGGGAGCCGGTGCAGCACCGGCGCCCGGGGGCGGCGCAACGGTCCGCCCCGGGCGGCACGGGACGTCGCCACATGAAGAGCGTAGGAGCAGTTATGGGCGTGTTTTCGCGGTTTCGCCGCCGTAAGTCCGAAGCGTTGACGGAGGAGAGCGCCGCTACGGCCGTGCCGACCGCGACGGAGAAGCCGGCGGAATCGGCGGCTTCGGTGGACACCGAGGACACTCAGGTCAGCACCGAGTCCCAGGGCACCACGGCGTCCCGGGACACCTCGTCGTCCCCGGACGCCACAGAGCCCGTGGACACGGCAGAGTCCGTGGACACCACGGAGTCCGCAGACGCCACGGAGTCCGCGGACACCACGGAGTCCACGGACGCCGCGCACACCGGCGGCGACGCCGAGCCCACGGCCGAGGTCACGCCGGACGGCGAGGCCGCGGCGGCTCCGGAGGCATCCGGGAAGCCGGCGGGAGAGACGGCGGCCGCCGACGGGCCGCGCGGCGAGAAAGCCGGCGAGAGCGCCGGCATTCCCCGGCAGCAGTCGGCACAGGCCGCGGCGGACAGCGAGTCCGGCGAGAGCGCGCGGCACTGACGGCAGGCCCGCGCGGACCCGCTCCGCCGGACCGGCAGCACACGGCACGACGGCCGCGCGGCGGATCGCCCCGCGGCCGTCGCCGTACTCTCCCGGTGCCGCGCTACGACCAGGTCGCCACGAAGTAGCCCACGCCGTACGGAGCCTCCTCGCGCAGCAGCCGGCCGCGCAGGTCCGCGCCCTCGGCCGCGCCCGCCGCGACCTGCCAGCAGGCCCGTCCGGACGCCTGGAGACCGGTGGCCCGCTCCTCGTCGAGGGCGGTCAGCGCGGCGAGGTCCGCGGCACCCAGGGCGTGCGCCACCGTCGCGTCGAAGGCCTCGGCCCGCTCGTCGAAGTAGCCGGGCGCCTTCACCGTCCGGCAGGCACTGCCGTCGCCCATCACCAGCAGCGCCACCCGGGGCGCGGCGGCGGCGATCTCCCGGCCCGTCGCCGCACACCGTTCGCGCGCCAGCTGCCGCGCCACCCCCAGCGCCTCCACCGGGGCGTCGGCCCAGTCCGCACGGGACAGCAGCCAGGCACCGACGGAGAGCGACGGCGGGAGTCCTCGTCCGGGCACGGTTTCGGCGGCGCCCAGCGGCACATCGAGGTCGAGCCCGAAGCCGCGGAACGAGCCGAGGGCGCCCTGCGGGTGCGGGCCCTGGCCGGCCTCGTCGGCGGGGCCGAGGACGACCAGCCGGTCGGGGCGGGCCGCGGCGAGCACGCCGACCGCATCCACGCAGGCGGCGCGCAGCGCGTCCAGCTCGGGTGCGGCGCCGGCGGCCACCTCCGGGACGAGCAGCGGCGGACAGGGGCAGAAGGCGGCGGCTACGAGCATGCACGCAGCGTAACGCCCCGGGTGCGCCCCGGTGTCGGCGCCCTGTAGTGGTGGCCCGCCCCTGGGGTGGTGTCCGGTGTGCGCCGGTCAGTCGCAGCCGCAGCCGGCCGCGGGCGCCGGGGCCGGCGCCGGGGCGCCGATGGTGGGCAGGCCCAGCAGCACGCCCTGGGGCTTCTCCGCCGGGGCGGCGGTGCGCTTCTCCCAGGCGTCACCGGCGCGGGTACGGCGCACCGCCTTGGCCGGGCCCTCCGCCAGGAGATGGTGCGGGGCGGCGTAGGTCACCTCGACCGTCACCATGTCGCCTGGCCGGACCGGCTCCTGGGGACGGGTGAAGTGCACGAGGCGGTTGTCGGCGGCCCGGCCGGACAGCCGGTGGGTCGCGTCGTCCTTGCGGCCCTCCCCCTCGGCGACCAGCACCTCCAGCGTGCGGCCCACCTGCTTCTTGTTCTCCGCCCAGGAGATCTCCTCCTGGAGGGCGACGAGGCGCTCGTAACGCTCCTGGACGACGGCCTTGGGGATCTGGCCCTCCATGTCGGCCGCGGGGGTGCCGGGGCGCTTGGAGTACTGGAAGGTGAAGGCCTGGGCGAAGCGGGACTCGCGGACCGTGTGGAGGGTCTGCGCGAAGTCCTCCTCGGTCTCGCCCGGGAAGCCGACGATGATGTCGGTGGAGATCGCGGCGTCCGGCATCGCGGCGCGCACCTTCTCGATGATGCCGAGGAAGCGCTCCTGGCGGTACGAGCGGCGCATCGCCTTCAGGACCCGGTCGGAGCCGGACTGCAGCGGCATGTGGAGCTGCGGCATGACGTTCGGCGTCTCGGCCATGGCGGCGATGACGTCGTCGGTGAAGTCACGGGGGTGCGGTGAGGTGAAGCGGACCCGCTCCAGGCCCTCGATCGTCCCGCAGGCACGCAGCAGCTTGCTGAAGGCCTCGCGGTCGCCGATGTCGGAACCGTAGGCATTGACGTTCTGGCCGAGCAGGGTGATCTCGCTGACGCCCTCGGCGACCAGCGCCTCGACCTCGGCGAGGATGTCGCCGGGCCGGCGGTCCTTCTCCTTGCCGCGCAGCGCGGGCACGATGCAGAAGGTGCAGGTGTTGTTGCAGCCCACGGAGACGGAGACCCAGGCGGCGTAGGCGCTCTCCCGCCGGGTGGGCAGCGTCGAGGGGAACGCCTCCAGCGACTCGGCGATCTCGACCTGCGCCTCCTCCTGGACGCGGGCGCGCTCCAGCAGGACCGGCAGCTTGCCGATGTTGTGCGTCCCGAAGACCACGTCGACCCAGGGGGCCTTCTTGACGATGGTGTCCCGGTCCTTCTGCGCGAGGCAGCCGCCCACGGCGATCTGCATGCCGGGCCGCGCGGCCTTCTTCGGGGCGAGCTGACCGAGGTTGCCGTAGAGCCGGTTGTCGGCGTTCTCCCGCACCGCGCAGGTGTTGAAGACGACGACGTCCGCGCCCTCGCCGTCCTTGGGGGCGGGCACGTACCCGGCCTCCTCCAGCAGGCCGGAGAGCCGCTCGGAGTCGTGGACGTTCATCTGGCACCCGTAGGTGCGGATCTCGTAGCTTCTGTTGACGCCCACTGCCTGGCTCCGGTCGCTGCTGGTCATGCCTCCAGGGTAGGCGGTGCCCGGCATTGCTCCGGACGCCGGTGAGGCCTCCGGCGGGGAGCACGGGGCATGTGCCGCCGGCCCGGACCGTGGGCGCCTCACAGAGCCAGCACGATGGCGGCGCCGATGCCGCCCACCCCCAGGGCGAAGGCCGCGCAGCGCAGCCCGCCGTCCCGCCAGCGGAAGGGGCGGTCGAGCGCGAAGCGGCCGGGTCCGGTCGCCGCGACGGTCAGCGCGACCACGGCGATGGTCAGCGGGTACTCGATGCCGCCGCCGAGCGCCCAGAGTCCTTGGGGAGCACCGATGACCATGGCGTTGATCATCACCCCGACCAGCGCGGCGGCCGCCAGCGGCGTGAGCAGCCCGGCCGCGAGACCGAGGCCGCCGGCGAGCTCGGAGACACCGGCGAGGCCGGCGTAGAAGTCGCCGGGGTGGTAGCCGAGTGCCGCGAATCCCTTGCCGGTGCCGGCGATACCTTGGCCGCCGAAGAGGCCGAAGAGCTTCTGGGCGCCGTGCCCGGCCATGATCAGCCCCACCGTGAGGCGGAGAGCGAGCAGGCCGATATCGGCGCCGAGCGGAGGTGGACGGTGGATGTCGGGCCGGGCCCGGATGTCCGGCCGCAGCTCGGTGAGCGGTTTCATGAGGGTGTCGCTTCCCGCACCGGCGCGCCATGGGGCCGCGGTGTCGGACACCGGCGCCGGTGCGCTCATGGTGGGGGACGGTCAGGGGCTGCGCGCCGCCTGGCGCGCGGTGGGGACGTGCCGGGTCCCCGCTGCGTGGAACCGCGGCAGAAGCGCGGAACGGCGGGAAACGGTGGGAGGGAAAGCTGACTGCCCCTCGACAGCGCTACAACCGATCTTTCTACGCATGCGGACTTCCGCAAGTGGGGAGAGAATGCGCCCTCGACCGCCGCGAGGAGCCCGCCGCCGAGAGGCCCGCGCAGCGGTGGCTTCCGCGGACCGCCCCCCACCCCTCCCTTTCCCGCCGGAGTGCTGGCAGGATCCCGCCCATGGTCCCCGCACTCCCCCGCCTCGGCCGCCGCTCCCTCATGGCGGCGCTCGCGGCACCGGTCGCCCTCGGGCTGCTGCTGTGGGGGCTGCTGTCGATGGGCAGCTCCCCTTCCCCCGGTGGGCGGGTGACGATGGCGACGGGCGTGCCGACCGGGGTGTATGCGCGCTACGGCGAGCTGCTGAAGCAGGATCTGGCCCATGACCTGCCGGAGGTGGATCTGCGGCTGACCCGCAGCGAGGGCTCGATCGACAATCTGCGGCAGCTGGTCGCCGGGCGGGCCGGATTCACCATCGCGACGGCGGACGCGGTCGCCGCGTACCAGGTCAGGGGCGAGCTGGGGGCGGACCGGCTGCGGGCCTGTGCGCGGCTGTACGACGACTACATGCAGCTGGTGGTGCCGAAGAAGTCGTCGGTGCGCTCGACGAAGGACCTGCGGCGGCTGCGGGTGGGGGTCGGGGCCGACAGCTCCGGCGTACAGCTGATCACCCGGCGGTTGCTGGAGGCGGCCGGGCTGGACTTCGACACGGACATCGTGCCGGTGCGGGTCGGCATCGACCGGATGCCCAAGCTGCTGGAGGAGGGCAAGCTGGATGCCTTCTTCTGGTCCGGCGGGCTGCCGACGACGGCGGTGCAGCACCTGGCACAGCGGTTCCCGGTGCGGCTGGTCCAGCTCGGCGATCTGAGCGAGGCGCTGCACCGGCAGGGCGAGCGCACCCGCTACTACCGTGCCGCGGTGATGCCCGCCGATGCCTACCCGATGGCCCAGAGCGGCGAGGCGGTGAAGACGATCGCGGTGGCCAACCTGCTGGTGACCACGGACCGCGAGGACGCCGCGCTGACCGAGGGGATCACCCGTACCGTCATCGACAGCCGGGACTGGATCGGCCGCCAGGTGCACGCCGCACAGAACGTGGACCTGCGGACGGCGGTCTTCACCGATCCGCTGGAGCTGCACGAGGGCGCCCGGCGCTATTACGTGTCCCAGAAACCCTGAGAAGGCGGCGGCGCGGCACGCGGCCTCCCCGGGCCGCCGGGCACGCGACGGGGCCCGCACCGGCCAGGCCGGTGCGGGCCCTGTCGTGGGACGCGCGGTGCGTCAGGCGGCGGCGATGTTCTCCGCCTGCGGGCCCTTCGGGCCCTGGGTCACGTCGAAGGTGACCTTCTGGCCCTCGAGGAGCTCACGGAAGCCCTGCGCGTTGATGTTCGAGTAGTGGGCGAAGACGTCGGGGCCGCCGCCGTCCTGCTCGATGAAGCCGAAGCCCTTTTCCGAGTTGAACCACTTGACGGTGCCGGAAGCCATGTTTTTCTCCGTTCATGGGGCAAACCGGAGACCGCACCGCGCGGCCTCCTTGTCGCCGAGATGATCGCCCCACACCGGAACAGGTCCGGAAAACAAGGAACGCCCGGAGCCTCAGCTTCCGGGCGCGCACAAAGTTCATCATGGGTACCACAACTGCAACACGGCCCACGCTAACACACCCTCGGGGAGCCGCCCCGGGTCACGCGGGCACCCGGTCACGGGGCGGTCCGCGGCATCGTGACGGTGACCTTCAGTCCGTGCGGCGGATGCGGGGCGTAGGTGATGGTGGCGCCGCCCGCGGCGAGCAGGGCGCGGGTGATCGACAGGCCGAGCCCGGAGCCGGAGACGTTCTGGTGGCGGCCGCTGCGCCAGAAGCGGTCACCGATCCGCTCCAGTTCGTCGTCGGTCAGGCCGGGGCCGCGGTCGGTGACGGTGACCTGGACACGCTCGCCGTCCGGGGCGACGCCGACGGTCACCGGCCGCCCTTCCGGGCTGAACTTCAGGGCGTTGTCGACGACGGCGTCCAGGGCGCTGGACAGGGCGACCGGGTCGGCCCAGCCGGTGACGGCGCTCTGCCCCTCGTAGGTGAGGCGGACGCCCTTGGCCTCGGCCAACGGGCGCCAGGAGTCCACGCGTTCGGCGGCCAGCGCCGCGACATCGGTGAGCTGGAGGTCGGCATCGGAGTGTTCGGCGAGCGCGAGGCCGAGCAGATCGTCCAGGACGCGGGCCAGCCGCTTGCCCTCCGTACGGACCGCGGCGATCTCCGCGTTGCCGTCGGGGAGTTCGAGCGCCAGCAGCTCGATGCGCAGCAGCAACGCGGACAGCGGGTTGCGCAGTTGGTGGGAGGCGTCGGCGACGAAGGCGCGCTGCTGTTCCAGGACGTCCTCGACATGGTCGGCCATTTCGTTGAACGAGCGGGCCAGGCGGCGCAGTTCGGGCGGTCCGGCGGTGGCGGCGACGCGGGCGTTCATCCGCCCGGTGGCGATGTCGTGGCTCGCCACGTCCAGGATCCGTACCGGCCGCAGCACCCAGCCGGTGAGGCGGACGGCCGCGCTGACGGCGACGAGCATGGCCGCGCACTCACCGGCCGCGATCAGCAGCCAGCTGCGCAGGATCCGCGCACGCATCTGCCCGGTGGGCGAGTCGGTCACGACGACGGCGACGACATCCCCGTCGCGTATCACCGGTGAGGCGACCGGAATGCGGCCGGCGTCGTCCCAGGGCCAGATCTGGTGCGGGTCGTGGCTGCGGCGGCCGGCCAGCGCCTCGCGGAAGGCCTGGGCGGCCTCGCCGTCGTGCGGTACCGACAGCCCGGCGGGGGCGGCGGCCATCGTGGTGTGATCGCGGTAGAAGACGCCGGCGCGGATGCCGTAGAGGCTGTAGTAGCGGTCGAGTTCGGTGCCGAGGGTGGCGAGCCGCTCGTCCTCCTCGGGGGTCTTGTCCCGGGCGTTCGTGGCGGGCCGGGCGGTGACGAACTGGGCGAGGGAGGCGAAGCGGGCGGCGTCGTCGATCCGGTCGACGACCACCCGCTGCTGCTCCACACCGGCGGTGATGACACCGAGCGGGAAGCCGAGCGCGAGCAGCACGGCAGCCATCAGGACGATCAGCAGCGGGAGCAGGCGGGTGCGCACGTGACCGCGGCGGCCTTCAGGAGGCCGGGGCGGCGGGCGACCCGGCGGCCGGGACGACCAGGCGGTAGCCGACGCCGCGCACCGTCTCGATCAGCGCGGGCATCCGCAGCTTGGCGCGGAGCGAGGCGATGTGCACCTCCAGGGTCCGGCCGGTGCCCTCCCAGCTCGTGCGCCACACCTCGCTGATGATCTGCTCCCGGCGGAAGACCACACCGGGGCGCTGCGCCAGCAGGGCCAGCAGATCGAACTCCTTGCGGGTGAGCGGGACGGCCGCGCCGTCCACGGACACCTGGCGGGTGGGGAGTTCGACGGTGACGGCGCCCAGCCGGAGCGCGTCGTCGGCCGCGCCCTCGTCGACCGGCTGCTCGGCGCCGCCGGGCGCGGTGCGCCGGCTCACCGCGTGGATACGGGCCAGCAGCTCACCGGTGTCGTACGGCTTGACGACATAGTCGTCCGCGCCGAGGTTGAGGCCGTGGATGCGGGAGCGCACATCGGCCCGGGCGGTGACCATGATGACGGGGGTGGCGCAGATCTTGCGGATCCGGCCGCACACCTCGAAACCGTCCTGGTCGGGCAGCCCGAGGTCGAGCAGCACCACCGCGAACGGCTCCGCGTGGTCGGGCAGCAGGGCCTTGAGCGCCTCCTCGCCGTTGCGTGCGTGCACGACGGCCACGCCGTGCTTGGCGAGCACCGCGGACAGCGCCGCGGCGACGTGTTCGTCATCCTCGACGAGCAGCAGTCTCATCGGACCTCCTCCCAGGTGCGTGCGTACAGGCCACAGGGCATCTACGGCGATGGGGGGTGTGCGCGTCAAGAGGCGGCCACCTCCGCGCCGCCATCCGTTACCCAGCCGGTACTCCCGTGGCATATCGTGACGACATCTCTACGCGGCGCCGGCTTCACTCACCGTGTCCACCCGAGGCCGGATCGTTATGCTCAAGCTTCGCTCAGAACTGATGACGCTGGTCGCAGGGCATTACTAGGGTCCTCCCCAATCGAGGAGGACGGAGCTACCCGCCGATGAGCGAAGTATCGGTGACCAAGAACGCCGGGGGTCCTGCGCCCGCAGCGGACCGGCTGGTCGTGCTGGACAACGTGAACAAGCACTTCGGCGCGCTGCACGTGCTCCAGGACATCGACCTGACGATCAACCGCGGTGAGGTCGTCGTCGTGATCGGGCCCTCGGGCTCCGGCAAGTCGACGCTCTGCCGCACGATCAACCGCCTGGAGACCATCGACTCCGGCAGCATCACGATCGACGGGAAGCCGCTGCCGCAGGAGGGCCGGGAGCTGGCCCGGCTGCGCGCCGATGTCGGCATGGTCTTCCAGTCGTTCAACCTCTTCGCGCACAAGACCGTGCTCGAAAACGTGATGCTGGGGCAGACCAAGGTCCGCAGGACCGACAAGGCGGCGGCGGCGAACAAGGCCCGCGCACTGCTCGACCGGGTCGGTGTCGGCACCCAGGCGGACAAGTACCCCGCACAGCTCTCCGGCGGTCAGCAGCAGCGCGTGGCGATCGCCCGCGCGCTGGCCATGGACCCGAAGGTGATGCTGTTCGACGAGCCGACCTCCGCGCTGGACCCGGAGATGATCAATGAGGTGCTGGACGTCATGCAGCAGCTCGCCCGGGACGGCATGACGATGATCGTGGTCACCCATGAGATGGGGTTCGCGCGCTCCGCGGCGAACCGGGTCGTCTTCATGGCGGACGGCCGCATCGTCGAAGAGGCCGAGCCGAACCAGTTCTTCAACAACCCGCGCAGCGAACGCGCCAAGGACTTCCTGTCGAAGATCCTCCATCACTGAGGCCGCAGTTGGGCCACCCTCATTGCCACCACTTGTTGAACCAAAGGATGTTCACCATGAGGATTCGTAAGACTGCTGCGGCCGGTGCCATGGTGCTCGCGCTGGCGGCGACGGCGACCGCCTGCGGCGGCGAGTCGGGCACGGCGGGCGACAAGCCGGCCGGCGGCGACGTATTCAGCAAGGACTACAAGGTCGCCGCCGCCCCGAAGATCGACTCTCCGGTGCTGAAGAAGGCCCTGAAGGCCAAGAAGATCGTCATCGGCGTCAAGGCCGACCAGCCCTTCCTCGGCTTCAAGGACCCCGGCACCGGCAAGTACTCCGGCTTCGACATCGAGATCGCCAAGATGGTCGCCGCCGACCTGGGCTTCTCCACGAAGCAGATCCAGTTCAAGACGATCGACTCCAACGTCCGCGAGACCACCATCTCCAACGGCGACGTCGATTACTACGTCGGCACGTACACCATCAACGACGAGCGCAAGAAGCAGGTCGGCTTCGCGGGCCCGTACTACACGGCCGGCGCGGACCTGCTGGTGCGCAAGGACGACAAGAGCGTCACGGGGCCGGACTCCCTCAAGGGCAAGAAGGTCTGCTCGATCACCGGGTCCACCCCGCTCCAGGAGATCAAGAAGAAGAAGTACGGCGCCGACACCACCGAGCTGGGCAAGTACTCGGACTGCGTGAAGGTCCTGCTGGACGGCGGCGCCGACGCCGTCACCACCGACGACGCGATCCTCAAGGGCTACGCCGCCCAGCGCCCCGAGAAGCTCCGGGTCGTCGGCAAGCCGTTCACCAAGGAGCCCTACGGCGTCGGCATGAACAAGGACGACAAGGCCCTGCGTGACGCGATCACCAAGGCCCTGGAGAACCACATCAAGAACGGCGACTACAAGAAGGCGTACGAAGGTACGCTCGGCAAGTCGGGCTCGAAGTACGTCGCCCCGGAGACCCCGCTGCCGCGGTACTGAGGCTTCCGGTTTCTCTTCTGACTGCGCCGCCCCGTACGCCCGCCGCGGCGGGTGTACGGGGCGCGCTGTCGTCACCCGTTTCCCGGCCCCCGGGCCGTCCCCCGCCGCCGACCCGATGACCGCTACCGCGGAGACCCCATGAACGTACTCCTCGATTATCTGCCCGAGTTCCGCGCCGGATTCCTCGGAACCCTGGAGATCACCGCGTCCAGCGGGCTGCTCGCCCTGGTGCTCGGCGTGCTCATAGCCGGCTTCCGGGTCTCGCCGATTCCGCCGCTGCGCGCCTTCGGGACGGCCTGGGTGACAGTCCTGCGCAACACCCCGCTGACGCTGCTGTTCCTCGTCGCGTTCTTCGTCGTGCCGCAGATCCTCTTCCAGGGCGCCAGCCCGTTCGTGCTGGCCACGCTGGCGCTGGGCTTCTACACCTCCTCGTTCGTGTGCGAGGCGGTGCGCTCCGGCATCAACACCGTGCCGCTGGGCCAGGCGGAAGCCGCCCGCAGCATCGGTATGACCTTCGCCCAGACGCTGCGCCTGATCGTGCTCCCCCAGGCCACGCGCACCGTGCTCGCCCCGCTGAGCAGCATCCTGATCGCGCTCACCAAGAACTCCGCGATCGCCGGCGCCTTCAGCTTCCCGGAGCTGTTCAGCGTCTCCAAGCTGCTCAACGACAAGGGATACACGGTCGCCTGGATCTTCCTGTGGACCGCGCTCGGCTACCTCGTCATCACCTTCTCCATCAGCGGTCTCTTCCGGCTGCTGGAGCGCCGGATGGGGGTCGCCCGATGAGCGGCGGACGCGGCAGAGGCAACGGTACGACGTGGGCGCCGCACAACGGCGGGGCGGAACGAAGCGAGGTAAAGGCATGAGCGGCGCCAGCGTTCTCTACGACGTCCCCGGACGGAAGGCGAAGGCGCGCAACCGCGTCTACTCCGTCCTCGGCTCCCTCGCGGTGCTCGGGCTGATCGCGTTCGCCTTCCTGCGGCTGAACAGCCGGGGCCAGCTCGAACCCGAGGTCTGGAACATCTTCAACAATGCCGGTGTGCGCACCGGCATCCGCGACGGCGTCCTGACGACACTGCAGGTCTTCGCGGTGGCGGCGGTGCTGTCCCTGGCGCTGGGCGTGCTGCTCGCGGTGGCCCGGCTCTCGGACCACAAGCCGGTCAGCTGGCTGGCGACCGGCTTCATCGAACTCTTCCGCGCCGTCCCGCTGCTGATCACCATCTACGCGGTGTGGGTGACCCTGCTCGCCAACCGGGACAGCCTCGGGCTCACCGGCAGCCAGCCGCAGTTCTGGGCGCTGGTCATCGGGCTGACCGTCTACAACGGTGCGGTGCAGGCCGAGGTGCTGCGGGCCGGCATCAACGCCGTGCCGACGGGGCAGCGCGAGGCCGCCTACGCGCTGGGCATGAGCAAGACGCAGGTCATGACGACGGTGCTGATCCCGCAGGCCGTCCGGGCGATGCTGCCGACGATCATCAGCCAGCTCGTGGTGACCCTGAAGGACACCTCCCTCGGCTACATCATCACCTTCGAGGAACTGCTCTTCACCGCCCGGCAGATGAGCACCAACATCATCGTCAACGGCAACGACACCTACGTCCCGGTCATCATCGTCACCGGCAGCATCTACGTCGGGATGTGCCTGGCGCTGTCCTCCCTCGCCAACTGGATCGAGCGGCGCGGCCGCCGCGCCCGGACCGGTATCGAGGTGGCCTCGGCCGGTGAGCCGGTGGTGGCCGCCGATGCGATGGAGGTGGCCGACGCGGTCCCCGGCGGCCCGGCGGCCAAGCAGGAGTGAGACTCCGTCCGTGAACCCCGGCCGGCGCTGACGGCACGACGGCGGGTCGCGGCCGGGAAGAGACCCTCCGGAGGCGGTGGCACCGGCGCCACCGCCTCCGTCACTTGACGCGAGCGGCCGCAGTGGGTTGCATACGCTGTGTGATCGCGCACCGGGCTCCAACTGCCAGTTCCCGCCTGACCCGTACGTACCAGCGGCCCCGGGGAGCTGCGCCGTGGACCCGGTGATCGTCGTCGGGGCCGGCCCGGTCGGCCTCTCCCTCTCGCTCGCCCTCGCCCGTCTGGGCGTCCCCACCGTCGTCCTCGACGAGACCACCGGCCAGGAGGACACCCGGCCCGCCCGCACCGCCGTGCTCCGCCCGGACACCGCCGCCTTCGTCGGACGGATCGGCTGCGCCGCCGCCCTGGAGACCGCGGGCACCCGCTGGACGGCCTGGCGCACCATGCGCCGCCGCCGTCTGCTGGAACGCGTCGCCTTCGCCCCGGACGGCCCGGCCGCCCCCACCACCGCTTCCCCGCTGCACCTCCCCCAGCACGCGCTCACCCGCGCCCTGCGCGCCGCACTCGCCGACGAGGAACTCGCCGAGGTCGTCACCGGCAGCCGGCTCGCCGCTCTCGAACAGGACGGGCAGGGCATCAGCGCCCAGACCCGCGGCCCCAACGGCACCTGGTGGCGCGGGAGTTACCTCATCGGCTGCGACGGCCCGCGCTCGACCGTCCGCAAGCTGCTCGACATCCGTTTCCCGGGCCGGACAGCCGTGGAGCGGCATGCGGTGGCCGCGCTGCGCTGCGAACTCCCCTGGCCCGGCGAGGCCCTGCTGCACCGCTCGCCGACCCGGCACGGCGGCGGACCGGGCAGCGAGGTCTCGGCCCGGCCGCTGACCGACCACGTCTGGCGGCTGGACTGGCTGCTGCCGCCGGGCCGGGAACTGGTCACCCCGGACGCCCTGGTCGCCCGGATCCGCGACTCCCTGGCCGGCTGGACCACCGACCCCCCGGCGGACGTCGCCGAGGAGACCGGCGACGGGGGCGGCGGGCCGCTCGCACGGGGCCGCGGCCACAGCCAGCAGGTCCCGCCCTACGAACTCCTCGACACCGGAGTGCACACCGTCCACCACCGGCTGGCCCGGTGCTGGCGGGAGGGCCGGGCCTTCCTCGCCGGGGACGCCGCGCACCTGCTGGGCGCGCTCGGCACCCAGGGCCTGGACGAAGGCCTGCGGGACGCCGAGAACCTCGCCTGGAAGCTGGGCCTGGCCTGGCACCACGGCGCCTCCGAGCTGCTGCTCGACAGCTACCAGGCCGAGCGCCGGGGCGCCGTCGCGGCCCGGCTGCGCGCCGCCGACCAGGCGCTGCCGCTGCTCCGGGACGGCGGCGCCGCCCGCTGGCGGACCGTCCTGCCCGGCGCGGTGCGCGGCCGCAGCACCCTGCTGACCGACGGCCACCTGGGCCGCGGCCCCCTCGGCGCACCCCCGGTCTACGCCCGCACCCCGCTGGCGCCACCCGCCGAGCACACCGGCGGGCCGCCCGTCGAGACGCTGCCCGGCGCGCCGGTCGCGGATGTGGCGGTGACCGCGTCCGACGGCTCGGTGGTCCGGCTGCGCGACCGGCTCGGGCGCGGCCTGCTGGTGGTGCTGGTGGCGCCCGGCACCGGCGTCTGGGACCGGCGGCACTGGCAGTCGGCGGGCCTGATGCCCCGTCTGGCCGAAGCGGTCGAGGCGCTGCCGATGGACGCCGAGATCCTGGTCGCCGAGGCCTATCCGGGCGCGGCCGCCCACACCGTGCTGCTGGTCCGGCCGGACGGCCATCTGGTCACCACCCTGTCCGGTGTCCGCCGGGCCGACATGGCCGCCTGCGCGGACGCCGTACGGGGCGGGGCACACGGGCGGCAGGTCGCGACAGGCCGGTCCCCGCGGTCCGACGGAACCGGGAACTCCGCGGCGTCCGGCGGCAACGGAGCCGAGGAGGGCGAGGATTCCGCAGTTGACCCTGTGGGAACCTCCATGCTTCACTCCGAGAATGACTGAACACAGCTCGCGATTCTGGCGGAGGGTCCATCTCGACCTGGTCCGCTATGCGGGCTGCATGTGTCGTCCCTCCTGTTGATCCGCTTCTTCTCCCCCGCGCGGCCCGCCTCTACCCGGCAGCCGCGCCTCTTCGCGATCATTCAGGACGGTTTCCGTGCCCGACGTACGTACCCCTGCGCACCCGCATGCCTCCGACCGTGACGGCGGACCGAGCGCAGCCGAACTCCTCGACTTCGTCCGCCGCAGCGCGGCGGACCCGGCGCTCATCGCCTCGCTCCCGCTCGACCCCGAAGGCCGTACCTGGATCCGGCTGGCCGGGCCGGCCGGCAGCGAGGCGTGGCTGATCGGCTGGCCGCCCGGCACCGGTACCGGCTGGCACGACCACGGCGGCTCGTACGGCGCCTTCGCGGCCGCCTCCGGTGAACTGACGGAACAGTCGCTCGCCGCCCCGCTGCCCACCGAGGGCTGGACGACGCTGGAACTCGCCGAGGGCGTGGACCGTGAGCGCAGGCTCGGCGACGGCCGCGGCCGGGCGTTCGGCCCGCACCATGTGCATCAGGTGCTCAACACCTCCCAGGACACCCATGCGGTGTCGGTGCACGCCTACTACCCGCCGCTGCCGCTGATGCGCCGCTACAGCCGCACCGGGGCGGTCCTGCGGGTCGAAGCGGTCGAGCAGCCGGAGGAGTGGACATGAGCGCGGTCGACGAGCTGCTGGCGCGGGCCCGGCGGGAACTGGGGCACCGGGTCGGGCCCCAGGAGGCCGCCGCGGTCCAGGAGGCCGGCGGACTGCTGGTGGACATCCGCTACGCGGAGCTGCGGGAACGGGACGGCACCATCCCCGGCGCGCTGATCGTGGAGCGCAACGAGCTGGAATGGCGGCTCGACCCGACGGGCGAACACCGCGCCCCGGAGGCAACACACCACGATCTGCCGGTCGTCGTCATCTGCAACGAGGGCTACGCATCGAGCCTCGCGGCCCTGTCCCTCCGCCACTTGGGCCTGCACCGGGCAACCGACCTGGCAGGCGGATTCCAGGCTTGGCGGAGGGCGGGGTTGGGGGTGGGTCCTCACCCCTCCGGCAGACAGTGCTGGTCCAGAAGTTCCGGATCCTCACCCTCCTCTTCCAGTGCCTGCTTGACGACGCGAAGGGCGAGCCCCTCGCCGTAGCCCTTGCGGGCCAGCATTCCGGCCAGGCGGCGCAGTCGCTTTTCGCGGTCCAGGCCCCTGGTGGCCCGCAGCTTGCGGTCGACCAACTCACGGGCGGTGGACTCCTCCTGTGCGGAGTCGAGGCGGCCGACGGCCTCCTCGATGAGGGTGGAGTCCACCCCCTTGGTGCGGAGTTCGCGGGCCAGCGCGCGGCGCGCCAGGCCCCGGCCGTGGTGGCGGGAATCCACCCAGGCATCGGCGAAGGCGGCATCGTCGATCAGCCCGACATCCTCGAACCGGGACAGCACCTCTTCCGCGGCCTCCTCGGGGATGCCCCGCTGCCGCAGGGCGTCCCCGAGCTGTTTGCGGGTCCGCGGGCTCCCGGTGAGCAGGCGCAGGCAGATGGCCCGCGCCTGCTCCTCGGGCGTACGCGGCGGTCCCGACTCGGCCCTCGACGAGGAGGGACCACCGCTGTCCGTATCACCACGACGGCCCCTGCGGCCGCTACGGGTCTCGGCGTCGCCGGCAGCGCCGCGGGGGGCATCCCCGCTGTCCGGCCATTCCGTTCGCCGTGTCATGGCGGGCTAGCTCTTGGCCGCGGCGGCCTTGGAACCCTTGGCGGCCTTCGCCGCCGGTGCCGGAGCCGCGGCGGCCGGTTCGCCCGCCGCCACCGCGGCGTCCGCGGCCGGGTCCGCCGCCGGGTCCTGCGGCTTCACACCGATGCCCAGCTTTTCCTTGATCTTCTTCTCGATCTCGTTGGCGAGATCCGGGTTGTCCTTGAGGAAGTTGCGGGCGTTCTCCTTGCCCTGGCCGAGCTGGTCGCCTTCGTAGGTGTACCAAGCGCCGGACTTCCGGATGAAGCCGTGCTCCACACCCATGTCGATCAGGCCGCCCTCACGGCTGATGCCCTGGCCGTAGAGGATGTCGAACTCGGCCTGCTTGAACGGCGGGGAGACCTTGTTCTTGACGACCTTGACGCGGGTACGGTTGCCGACCGCGTCCGTGCCGTCCTTGAGGGTTTCGATGCGGCGGATGTCGAGGCGCACCGAGGCGTAGAACTTCAGCGCACGGCCGCCGGTCGTGGTCTCCGGCGAGCCGAACATCACGCCGATCTTCTCGCGGAGCTGGTTGATGAAGATCGCGGTGGTCTTGGACTGGTTGAGCGCGCTGGTGATCTTGCGCAGCGCCTGGCTCATCAGCCGGGCCTGGAGGCCGACGTGGGAGTCGCCCATCTCGCCCTCGATCTCGGCCCGCGGCACCAGGGCGGCGACGGAGTCGATCACGATGAGGTCGAGCGCGCCGGAGCGGACCAGCATGTCCGTGATTTCCAGGGCCTGCTCGCCGTTGTCCGGCTGGGACAGGATCAGGGAGTCGGTGTCCACACCGAGCTTCTTGGCGTACTCGGGGTCGAGGGCGTGCTCGGCGTCGATGAACGCGACGGAGCCGCCGGCCTTCTGGGCGTTCGCGACGGCGTGCAGGGTCAGGGTCGTCTTACCGGAGGACTCCGGGCCGTAGACCTCGATGACGCGGCCGCGGGGGAGGCCGCCGACGCCGAGCGCGACGTCGAGGGCGGTGGAGCCGGTGGGGATGACCTCGATGGGCTCCTTCGACCGCTCCCCCATGCGCATCACGGCGCCCTTGCCGAATTGCCGTTCAATCTGTGCGAGCGCGGCGTCCAGTGCCTTCTCGCGGTCGGTGCCTGCCATGGGTTCCACCCGATTTGCTTGAGTCGATCGCTTCACGTCCATGACGCTAACGCCTGCCACTGACAATGCGCCCGGACCCGGCTCCGGCCTGTGGATAACTCCGCGGAACACCCGAGGACACAGGCCCGATCTCCAATGAGAATGGATGTTCGATTTTGGTGTCAAGCAGCACCCCGGCACCAGCTGCCGACACCATGTCGCACCGGTCTGGCCGGCCCCACACCCCGGCGTCCCTGCGGCGGCCCCCTCGCCTCCCCGCGGCCGGACGCCCATGGCCGGGCGAACCCGTCAAGGGTCCGCCCCGCGCCGGAGCCGTCAGCGGGCTCCCTGCCCCTCCCCCTGGACGCCCTCCGTCCCCTGGTCCTCCAGCGGGGACGACGGCTGGTCGGCACGCAGGGTCCGCCGGACCCGGGCCAGGGCACTGACACCGCGCCCGCGCCTGCCGCGGACCCGCAGATCGTCGGTGACCTCGTACCGCTTGACGTACGCACCGAGGAACGCCTGCAGCGTCGCTGTCGCCGGGATCGCGATCAGTGCGCCCACCGCGCCCATCAAAGCCGTACCGGCGACAACCGATCCGAAGGCGACGGCGGGATGGATGTCCACCGTCTTGGCGGTGATCCGCGGCTGCAGGAGGTAGTTCTCGAACTGCTGGTACGTCACGACGAAACCGAAGACCCACAGCGCGTACCAGGGGTTGACGGTGAACGCGAGCAGGATGGGCAGCGCGCCCGCGAGATACGTGCCGATGGTCGGGATGAACTGGGAGACCAGCCCCACCCACATGCCCAGCGCCGGGGCGTACGGCACGCCGAGGACCTCCAGCAGGACGTAGTGCGAGACACCGGAGATCAGTGCCATCAGCCCGCGGGAGTAGAGATACCCACCGGTCTTGGCGACCGCGATCTCCCAGGCGCGCAGCACCTCCGTCTGGCGATGCGGCGGAAGCACCGAGCACAGCGCACGGCGCAGCCGGGGGCCGTCGGCGGCGAAGTAGAACGAGAACAGGGCCACGGTCAGCAGGTTGAACAGGCTGCCCAGCACCGTCGCGGAGACGGCCAGGACATTGTTGGCGCTGTCCTGGACGTACTTCTGCAGCCAGTCGGACTTGAGCAGATTGTTCTGCACCTCGACCCGCGACAGATGCGTGTGCAGGGTGTTGTTGATCCAGCTGATGAGGGAGTCCAGGTACTGCGGGAACTCCTCCACCATGGTCGTGATCTGCCCGGCGAGCATGGAGCCCAGGAGCGCGAAGAATCCCGCAGCGGCGACGAGGATGCTCAGGAAGACCAGGCCGGTGGCCAGTCCGCGCCGCATGCCCCGGGCCGCCATCCAGTCGACGGCCGGTTCGACGGCCAGCGCGAGGAAGAACGCGATCAGCACATTCAGCAGCAGGGTGATCAGCTGGTGGAATCCCCAGGTGGCGAGCTGGAAACAGGCCACCAGGGCGAGCGCCAGCACCATGGCGCGCGGCAGCCAGGGCGGCATCCGTGTATCGGGCCGCTCCTCGGGGCGTGGGACGTCGTTGCTGATCTCATCTGGCTCAGGCACGGAGCCAAGTGTCGCGCACTGCTGTGACATCCCGGGCCCGGGCCCGGGCGGCCCGGCCGCAACGGGCCGCTGCCGGACCCTTGCCGCCCAGGTCAGGGGGCGCATCCGCCGCCCGCTCAGCGCTTCTCGGGCGGCACGTCCATCACCGAGCAGACCACCCGCCACACCTCTTTCGCGCTCCACCCCGCGTCCAGCGCCTCGTGCACGGTCCGGCCGCCGAGGCCGGACATCACGTGATCACGTGCGAAGGAGTCGGCGTACGCCGGACCGAAGTGGTCCGCCATCCGCTCCCAGAAGATCGTCAACCGCATGAATTCCGCTCCGTACCCACTCTGATCTGCACTTTTCCATCCCCTCGCGCCCCGTACGGCCGTACGGAGTCCTCCGGGCCTCCCGCCTCGCCCTGCACCAAGCATCCATCAGCCGGTCCGGGCGCCCGCCCGGCGGCCCGCAGGCCGTCAACCGCAGGCCTTCCGAATCCGTCCTGGGAGGGCACCGGTGCGCGAGCCGGTCCCCGCCGGGCCTTTCCGCCTTACGGTCAGGCCATGGCCGACAACGTAAGCCCACCCGCGACCCCTCTGGCGCGCGCCGAGCGCTTCATCTGGCTGACCGCCCGGGTGCTCGAGCAACGGCTCTTCGAGTACCACTTCCTCGGCGGCGGGCCCGACCCGGTCGAGACCGCACTCGCCGCGTACCGCAACGACGACGACGGCTTCGGTCATGCCCTGGAGCCCGACCTCCGCGGCCCGGTCAGCCAGCCGCTGCACACCGCGCACGCCCTGAAGGTGCTCGATCTGATCGGCCGCTGCGACGGCCGCCAGGTGGAGCGGATCTGCCGCTATCTGACGAAGGTCTCCACCCCCGAGGGCGCGCTGCCGGCGCTGCACCCCTCTCTGCGCGGCTATCCGGCCGCGCCCTGGATCCCGGTGGTCGACGATCCGCCCAGCGCACTCCTGGCCACCGGCCCCGTGGTGGGGGTGCTGCACCGCAACGAGGTGTGGCACGCCTGGCTGTTCCGGGCCACGGACTACTGCTGGGCGGCCGTGGAGTCGCTGGAGGAGACCCATCCGTACGAGGTCGAAGCGGCGGTGGCCTTCCTGGACGGCGCCCCGGACCGGCCCCGGGCGGCCGCCGCGGCGCAGCGCCTCGGCCGGCTCGTACGGGAGCAGCAGCTGGTCCTGCTGGACCCGGAGCAGGCCGCGGATGTCCCGGTGGCGCAGGGGTACGCCCCCGGGGAACATCACCTGGCGTACGACTTCGCCGCCGCCCCCGGCTCGCTGGCCCGCAGCTGGTTCACCGACGGGGAGATGGACCGGGCGCTGGACCACCTCGCCGCGCTCCAGGAGCAGGACGGCGGCTGGCCGGTCAACTGGCGGGTGTGGGCACCGGGGACGGCGCTGGAGAGCCGCCCCATGGTGACGCTCAAGGCGCTGCTGACCCTGCGGGCGTACGGGCGCCCCCTGGGCTGAGCGCTCAGCCTCCCAGTGCCCGTACCCCCGCGGTGACGATCACCGCGACCCCTACGACCAGGAGGAACGGCGCCCGCAGGACGAGCGCGAGGGCCGCGGCGGCCATCCCCGCGGCCTTGGCGTCGAGCATCAGATGCCGGCCGTCGCTGAAGGTCTGCTGGGCGGTGAGCGCGGCCAGCAGGGCCACCGGCAGCAGGGCGGCCAGCCGTTTGACGAGCGGGCGCTCCAGTACGCCGGCGGGCGCCGACAGACCGAGGTACTTGACCAGGTAGCAGCCGACGGTGGTGGCGGCGATCGCGATCCAGACGTTCATGCCCGGTCCTCCCCGCTGGTGCGGCGGATCTGCGCGGATCCGTCCTGGGGCGCGGTGTCGTCCGGGCCGGTGCCGGACCGCTCCGTCCCGTGCGTCTCCTCGGTGCGCTCCCGTCGCCCCTGTGCCAGGAGGACGGCGGGTGCGGCGAGCGCCGAGATCAGCACCGGTACGCCGGTGGGCAGGAGTGGCAGCGTCACCATGACGAGCACCACGGCCAGCCCGGCCGTGAGCCGCTCGACCGTGGTCGTGAGCTTGGGCGCGAGCAGCGCCAGGAAGACCGCGGGGCCGGCCGCGTCCAGCCCCCAGGCATCGGTGTCACCGAGCGCTCCGGCACCGAGGGCGCCGACGAGGGTGGTGAGGTTCCACAGGACGTACAACGTCAGCCCGGTGACCGTGAAGCCCAGTCGGGCGGTGCGCCGGTCGGGCTGCGCCAGGGCGACGGCGGAGGTCTCGTCGATGACCCAGTGGGCGGCGAAGGGTTTCACCGTCGCCCGGTAGCCGAGGACGGCGGACAGCCGCAGCCCGTAGAAGGCGTTGCGCGCGCCCAGGAAGAAGGCGCCGGCCGCGGCGGTGAGCGGGTTGCCGCCCGCCGCGAGCGCGCCGACCAGGGCGAACTGCGACGCCCCGGTGAACACCAGCAGGCTGAGCGCGCAGGTCTGCAGGAGGCTGAGCCCGGCGCCGGCCGAGGCCACGCCGAAGGCGAATCCGGAGAGGCCGACGGCGACGCCGACTCCGAGCGCGTCCTGGATGACGGCGGAGTCGGGTTTCGCGGAGGCGGCCGGCGGCTCCGCGGCCCGCCCCGGGGTGCGTATCTGTGTCTGTTCTGCCACGCCCCGCACCTTAGGAGCGGGCGCCCTCGGCGGTCTTGTACGTTCTTGCGTCCCAGGCGGGCTGCCCGCCACCGGCGGCCCCCGTGCCGCCCGGCGGTGCCGTGCGCTCCCTGCGGTACGCACCCGGTGGCACCCCGACGATCCGGGTGAAGTGCCGGTTGAGGTGGGGCTGATCGGTGAAGCCGACGGCGACGGCCGCGTCGGCGGGAGCGCTGCCCGCTTCCAGGAGCCGGCGGGCCCGGCGCACCCGGGCATCGGTGAGCCAGGTGTGCGGCGGCATCCCGTAGGCGCTGCGGAAGGCCCGCAGCAGCGCGAACGGGCCGGTCCCGAGTTCCTCGGCCAGCCGCTCCAGGGAGGGCGGGTCGGCCATCCGCTCCTCCAGGACGGTCCGCGCGCGGGCGGCGGTACGGGCGCCGGCACTGCGGGGGTGGCGCACCGGGAGCGGGCCTCCGTAGCGGCGCAGCAGCCGGGCGACGAGGAGCCGCAGCAGGCTGTCGGCGGCGAGCGCGTTACCGGCCTCGGCGGCCCGGTGGATCTCGGTGATCATGTGGCCGAGGTGCGGGTCCTCGGCGACCGTCTCGTGGAACCCCGCGGTGCCGCGCAGCCCCGTGGTCTCCTCGGCGATCTCGGCGACGACGCCGGAAGAGGGGTAGAGCGTGGCGTAGGTCCAGCCCTCGGGGGCACCCGCCCGCGCGGTGTGCGCAACCTCCGGGTTGATCATGATGATGCCGCCGTGGCCGGCCCGGACGGTCCCCTGCTGGAGCCCGACCTCCTCGATGCCGGAGGTGACCGCGCAGACGACGTACCCGTCGTGGGCATGGCGGGGGAAGGAGTGCCGGACATAGCGGGCGCGCAGCAGATCGAGGCCGGGCAGCCCCGCGTACCGCCAGTGACGCGCCCACTCGCCGCCCGCCCGCGGCACGGCGCCCGCGCCGGGGCCGCCGTCGGCCGCACCGTCCCCGCTGACCATGACCATGCCGTCATTCTGCGTCCGGCCCGGAGGTCGCCGGTCTGCACGTCCGAGGGGTGGACGGCCGGACGGCGGGCGCCTCGACGGCCGGGAATCCACAGGTGACAGCGGGCGGGGACCGCGTTGTCAGTGGTCCGGTGCACGATGGGGGACATGGTCAAGGCAGCGCTCGACTCGTTCTCGCCCGCGACCCGCGGTTGGTTCGCCGGGGCGTTCAGCGCGCCCACCGCCGCGCAGGAAGGTGCCTGGCAGGCGATCGGCGCGGGCTGTGACGTCCTCGTGGTGGCACCGACGGGATCCGGCAAGACGCTCGCCGCCTTCCTCGCCTCCCTGGACGCGCTGGCGAGCGCTCCCCCGCCCGCCGAGCCGAAGAAGCGCTGCCGGGTGCTGTACGTCTCGCCGCTGAAGGCACTGGCCGTCGATGTCGAGCGCAATCTGCGCAGCCCGCTGACGGGCATCCGCCAGGAGTCGGTCCGCCTGGGACTGCCGGAGCCGGACATCACGGTCGGCATCCGCTCCGGGGACACCCCGCCCGCCGAGCGCCGGTCGCTCGCCAACCGCCCGCCGGACATCCTCATCACGACCCCCGAGTCGCTGTTCCTGATGCTGACGTCCTCGGCCCGGGAGGCGCTGGCGGGCGTCGAGACGGTGATCGTGGACGAGGTGCATGCCGTCGCCGGCACGAAGCGCGGCGCGCATCTGGCGCTGTCCCTGGAGCGGCTGGACGAGCAGCTGGACCGCCCGGCGCGGCGGATCGGGCTGTCGGCGACGGTCCGCCCGGTGGAGGAGGTGGCCCGCTATCTGTCGCCGCGGCGCCGGGTGGAGATCGTGCAGCCGCCGTCCGGGAAGCGTTTCGACCTCTCGGTGGTCGTCCCGGTGGAGGACATGGGCGAACTGGGCGGCTCACCGGTCCAGGAGGGCGAGACCGGCGAGAAGCCGTCCATCTGGCCGCAGGTCGAGGAGAAGATCGCCGACCTCGTCCAGGCCCACCGCTCGACGATCGTCTTCGCCAACTCCCGCCGCCTGGCGGAGCGGCTGTGCAACCGCCTCAACGAGATCGCCTACGAGCGGGCGACGGGAGAGGTCCTGCCCGAGCACCACTCCCCCGCGGAGCTGATGGCGGAGGCCGGCGCCGCCAAGGGTGCGCCGCCCGTGCTGGCCCGTGCCCACCACGGCTCGGTGTCCAAGGAGCAACGCGCCCAGGTGGAGGAGGATCTGAAGGCCGGCCGGCTGCCGGCCGTGGTCGCCACGTCCAGCCTGGAGCTGGGCATCGACATGGGCGCGGTCGATCTGGTCGTCCAGGTGGAGTCCCCGCCGTCGGTGGCGTCCGGGTTGCAGCGCGTCGGCCGGGCCGGGCACCAGGTCGGCGCGGTCTCGACGGGCATCGTCTTCCCCAAGTACCGCGGCGACCTGGTGCAGGCGGCCGTGGTCACCGAGCGGATGCGCTCGGGTTCCATCGAGGCGCTGCGGGTGCCGGCCAACCCCCTGGACGTGCTCGCCCAGCAGCTCGTGGCCATGACCGCGATGGACACCTGGGACGTCGAGGAGCTGCTGGCCGTCGTCCGGCGGGCGGCCCCGTTCGCCGCGCTCCCCGAGTCGGCGTTCACGGCCGTACTGGACATGCTCGCCGGCCGCTATCCCTCCGACGCCTTCGCCGAACTGCGGCCGCGTCTGGTGTGGGACCGCGTCGCACAGACCGTCACGGGCCGTCCCGGAGCCCAGCGGCTGGCCGTCACCTCCGGTGGCACGATCCCCGACCGCGGCCTGTTCGGTGTGTTCCTGGCGGGCGGCGACTCCGGGAAGGGCGGTGGTGGGCGACGGGTGGGAGAGCTCGACGAGGAGATGGTCTACGAGTCCCGCGTCGGCGATGTCTTCACGCTCGGCACGACGTCCTGGCGCATCGAGGACATCACCCGTGACCGGGTGCTGGTCACCCCCGCCCCCGGGGTTCCGGGACGGCTGCCGTTCTGGAAGGGCGACCAGCTCGGCCGCCCCCTCGAACTGGGCCGGGCGCTCGGCGCGTTCCTCCGTGAGGTCGGCTCGCTCGGCCCCGAGGAGGCCGGGGCCCGGCTGTCCGCCGCCGGGCTGGACGACTGGGCGGTGTCCAATGTGCTGAGCTATCTCGCCGAGCAGAAGCAGGCCTGCGGCCATGTCCCCGATGACCGCACGATCGTCGTGGAGCGGTTCCGCGACGAGCTGGGCGACTGGCGGGTGGTCATCCACTCCCCGTTCGGCGCGCAGGTGCACGCCCCCTGGGCGCTGGCACTGGCCGCCCGTCTCACCGAGCGCTACGGCATGGACGCCCAGGTGATGCACGCCGACGACGGCATCGTGCTGCGGCTGCCCGATGCCGATCTGATGGGCCTCGACCTCCTCGACGGCGACGCCGGTTTCGACCCGGCCGCCGACCCGGGCCTGCACACCCGCGGCACGGAGTACGACCCGGAGCAGTCCCCGGTGGGAGCCGCCGATGTCGCCTTCGACCACGGCGAGGTCGACCAGCTGGTCACGGACCAGGTCGGCGGGTCCGCGCTGTTCGCCTCCCGTTTCCGTGAGTGCGCCGCCCGGGCCCTGCTGCTGCCGCGGCGCAGCCCCGGCAAGCGCACCCCGCTGTGGCAGCAGCGTCAGCGGGCCGCCCAACTCCTTCAGGTGGCCAGTGAGTTCGGGTCGTTCCCGATCGTGCTGGAGGCTGTTCGGGAATGCCTCCAGGACGTCTTCGACGTACCGGGCCTGACGGAG
Organism: Streptomyces sp. TM32; assembly: GCF_004122755.1. Lineage (NCBI taxonomy): Bacteria > Bacillati > Actinomycetota > Actinomycetes > Kitasatosporales > Streptomycetaceae > Streptomyces > Streptomyces sp. TM32. The sequence continues at coordinate 2,247 of NZ_SDIG01000035.1, read as the reverse complement.
CTGATGCGCGACCTGGAGGCCCGCCGGGTCCGCCTGGTGGAGGTCACCACCCCCGAGCCGTCCCCGTTCGCCCGCTCGCTGCTGTTCGGCTATGTCGCCCAGTTCCTGTACGAGGGCGATTCGCCGCTCGCCGAGCGCCGCGCCGCCGCGCTCTCCCTGGACTCCCGGCTCCTCGCCGAGTTGCTGGGCCAGGCCGAGCTGCGTGAGTTGCTGGATGCCGAGGTGCTGGCCGAGCTGGAGCGCGAGCTGCAGTGGCGCACGGAGGACCGGCGGGTCAAGGACGTCGAGGGGGTCGCCGATGTCCTGCGGCTGCTGGGCCCGCTGACCGACGCCGAGCTGACCGAACGCGGCGCGGATCCGGCATGGGCCGGGGAGTTGGCCGCCGCCCGCCGCGCCCTCCGGGTGCGGATCGCCGGCGCCGACCACTGGGCCGCCGTCGAGGACGCCGGCCGGCTCCGCGACGCCCTGGGCACGGCGCTGCCGGTCGGCGTCCCGGAGTCGTTCACCGAACCGGTCAAGGACCCGCTCGGCGATCTGCTGTCCCGGTACGGCCGGACCCACGGCCCGTTCACCTCCGAGCAGGCGGCCGCCCGCTTCGGCCTGGGCACGGCCGTCACGGACGGCGCGCTGCACCGCCTCGCCGCCGCCGGCCGGGTCGTCCAGGGAGAGTTCCATCCCGCGGGCATCGGCCAGGAGTGGTGCGACGTCCAGGTGCTGCGCAGGCTGCGCCGCCGCTCGCTGGCCGCCCTGCGCGAGGAGCTGGAGCCGGTGCCGCCCGCCGCGCTCGCCGCCTTCCTCCCCCAGTGGCAGCACGTCGGCGCCCCGCGTCCGGCCCCGGTGAGCGGCGCGCCGGCGGTGTCCGGCGGCGCGTCGCACGGTCTGCGCGGCATCGACGGCCTGGCCCGCGCCATCGAGCAGCTCCAGGGCGCACCGGTGCCCGCGTCCGCCCTGGAGAAACTGGTGCTCCCATCCCGCGTCGGCGGCTACACCCCTGCTCTGCTGGACGAACTCACCGCCACCGGCGAGGTGGTGTGGGCCGGCGCCGGCGCCCTCCCCGGGAAGGACGGCTGGCTCTCCCTCCATCTGGCCGACACCGCCCCGCTGCTGCTCCCGCCGCCGCTCCCGCTGGAACTGTCCGCGCTGCACGAGTCGTTGCTGACCGCCCTCGCCCCCGGATACGGCCTGTTCTTCCGCCAGCTCGCCGACCAGGTCCGTGCCACCACCCACCCCGATGCCACCGACCCGCAACTGGCCGACGCGCTGTGGGAACTGACCTGGTCGGGCCGGCTGACCAATGACACCCTGGCCCCGCTGCGCGCCCTCCTCGGCTCGGGCCGCACCGCCGGCTCCACCGCCCATCGCGCCCGCCGCGCCACTCCCCGGGGTCGTTGGGGACACCCCACGGGCGCGGGCCGCGGCGGCCGCCCCACCGCCTCCCGGTCCGGCCCGCCGACCGTGGGCGGCCGCTGGTCGCTGCTGCCCACGACCGAACCGGACCCGACGCACCGCGCCCACGCCCTGGCCCGTACGCTCCTCGACCGCCACGGCATCGTCACCCGCGGTGCGGTCGCCGCCGAGGGCGTCGAGGGCGGCTTCTCCGCGGCTTATCGCGTACTTGCCGCCTTCGAGGAGTCCGGGCAGGCCCGCCGCGGCTACGTGGTGGAAGGGCTGGGCGCCGCCCAGTTCGCGATGGACGGCGCGGTGGACCGGCTGCGCGCGGTCAGCACCCAGCGGGAGCGCACCGCCGATGCGGCGCCGCCGGACGGCGGCCCGGCGCCGTCCCGGCGCGGCGGCCCGCAGCGCGCCGTCCTGCTGGCCGCCGCGGACCCCGCCAACGCCTACGGCGCCGCCCTGCCCTGGCCCGAGCCGCCCGAAGGGTCCACCCACAAGCCCGGCCGCAAGGCGGGCTCCCTGGTCGTCCTGGTCGACGGCGAGCTGACGCTCTACATGGAGCGCGGCGGCAAGACCCTGCTGGTCTGGCCGCTCGGCCATGACCCGGCCCGGGCCGCCACCGAGCCGCGCCTCCAGCTCGCCGTCGAGGCCCTCACCGACGCCGCCCGCGCCGGCGCCCTGGGCACGATCACCACCGAACGCATCAATGGCACCGCGGCGCTCACCTCCCCCTTCGCCGCCACCCTGGAGTCCGCCGGCTTCCACCCCACCCCACGGGGCCTGCGCCTACGGGGGTGACGCGCGCGGCGCCGCACTACCGCCCTTCCCGGAGTCGCCGCCCGCCAGGAACACACC